>JAKPOE010000183.1 GCA_029548025.1 Spirochaetota bacterium | reverse complement strand
GTATCGCGTGATGAAGAACTTATTGGATTGGATATTTCTGAACATGGTATTGAAGGATATCCTGATTTTGAATCATTTACATTAAAATAGAAATAGCAACCGCAATGTATATACAGGAGCTATTGTTTGGCGATAGCTCCTGTATATGTAATTTTTATCTTCTATTTCAAGGTTTCTTTGTATAATGCCTTTGCAATTCTTTCAGAAGCACCCTTACATCCTGCCATGTTTCAGCAGATTTTGCTTTTTTTATCCATGCATGCTGTATTACCACCCAACCATCAGAAAAATTTTCAGGATATATCCAATTATGAAATTCTAAAAGCAATTTGCTTAACTGTGGAGGTGTGCTTGCATTTATTACCTCAAAACGCCATGCCTGTTGTCTATCCTTAAATCCTTCCTTGACATCATCCCATGGCACATATTGTTCAAAAGTAATCAATTCTTTTTTTACTGTACTATCGTGTCTTTTATTTACTGTTTTAAAATAATTAGTTTTCAAAACCTCAAGACTGGCTATAATATCATCATAGGTTTTTGAATGTGCTGTTTTCAGTATCCAGTTATCTTTTACAATTTTCCAGTCATCTCCCAACCTATCAGCTATAATAAAATTCTGTAATTCAACAAGTAATCTGCCCAATTCATCAGGCGTTTCAGCATTTAAAACATCATTATGCCATGACTTTTGACGTGTCTTGAAAGTATCGTATACATCTGACCATGGTATTGATTGTTCAAAGGATAGTATGCTGTTTTTACTGTTTTCACTTGCAATGACTGGTGATGCTACCAAAACCAGTAACATTGTTATTATTCTTTTCACATATACCTCAAACTTTTAATTGATGTAATATGACATATGCTTAAAACTTTTACAATCATCCAATAAAAAATAATTTTACAAACTATTTCCGCTTATTGTAGTAGTGCAATATTTGTTCTTCTAAATATTCCTTAGTTTTAAAATATCGTTCAATTATTTTTTACTTAGCGTTGTTATTTCAATTATTACTTTTGTATCAATTCCTTTTTAGCATACGTAACACTGCATTTTTTTGTTCCAAAATACTCCTTTTACTCATTCCTTTTTTTATTTTTTTACCATTTCCAGATACGATTGTGTTATAAACTGTGACAGTCCTAACTGTTTTGCCATGGCAAACAGCCTTTTTTCAGCTTCATCTCTGTTATTGCTTA
This sequence comes from Spirochaetota bacterium, assembly GCA_029548025.1. The sequence goes on along the minus strand of JAKPOE010000183.1, from coordinate 2,500 downwards.
TCATCTCCAGTTCAACAAAGGTACCAAGATTGCTTACATCATCACAGCAAACGGTAACCTCGCTTAATAAATAAACTTCCCTCTTTTTTTGCACTCGCCCGTATAATTGAAATCCAAGCCGCAGCAGTATCTCCTGCAATGCATCGGCATCAGTTATTTTCATCTCTTTTTCATAACGTGTTTTGCTTTTTCCTCCCAGCCTGGGTCCCTTATAGGTAAAATAATATGCATCATTTACCTTCCGTATTCTCAACGCCTCATCGGTTTTTGCAAAATCACGAGATGGATGAATAAAATAGCTGTCATCTTCAATGCCAAAAGATAACAATGTTCCACCACAATCAACTATCTTTTTTTTTACTTCATCAAGGTTGTCACATTTTGATTTTATTTCTACTTCTAACATAGTATTTAACATAGCATTATTGTGTTTAATGTCTTCGTAATGGACCGGCAACCGATATGCCATCACTGCCCAGAAAACGTTTACGCTGTCCATTAACCAATATATGGATTCCTTCAACATTATCAAACTGCGTTGCTGTGTATACAATCTGATCAAGACGATTCATCAAAATATTTCCTGCTGCACCCTCTTCCAATGCACTGTTGAAATTAATAAAAGCAATATTGTTAATTATTGAAACATCAATAACCTTGAGAGTTGATGGAACGGCATTTACCAGCCCCTTTTTCTCTTCATTTGCGGTTGGACCTTTTGCCAGTTCTTCAAGTGCACTCTTCACCGGAGTATGGGCATTTACCATACGCACAACAGGCATCAACTCAATATGGTCAGTCTTTTCATTGTAATACAAAAAATAAACTTTTGCTGATACGGTAACTGCTTTTTCCTTTTCTTTTGGCGATAGTTGTTGTGTATGAGGCTTTTCTTTTATAGTATCGCCGGCTTTATTCATTGTTGCATTGCTGTCTTTTTTTCCCAGCTTCCTGTCATCAGGAGGCACTTCAACTTTTGTTATGCTTTTACGGTTATTCTTTTTATCAAAAATATTTTTTAGTGAATCCGATTGCAAAGAAAGTAAAAATATAAGCCCTGCAGCTAAAGCCATAATGACAAGGATATAGGGAGCATTAGACGATGAGCCGCGTTTAACCTTCTTAGAACCTGATGCCTTTTTTGTTGCAGAAGATTTTCCCTTTTTTTTAGTTGCCATTATCCTTCCCTAAAAATACAATCAAAATGCAATTATAGAAATATCATCATACAGTATGCTAATTTAGATATTCATCGCATGCTGGAATTACTAGATGTAATAAACCATACTCATAACAAATATTGCAACTAATTATTTTGAAATTGTAGTATTTTTAGTATATATTGCAAACATAATAATGCTAAGTATTTTTTTAATCAATCATATTCTATAATAGTACAATAATGGCTCAACCATCAAACACTCTGGAACAGATTATCGAGAACATCCATGCAGGTGATGATAGTACCCGCAATACGGGATTTGAAGATATAATTGAATGCGGGAGTGAAGCGATAGTTCCTTTAATTACATTGCTTGGTCATCCCGATGAACAGATGCGCGACAGTGCTGTATGGGCGTTGTGCCAGATGAACGATGTAGCCGGGCCAATCCTTATACAGGAACTATTAAACAAAAATCCTTTAATACGCGAATCAGCCAGCTTCTGCATGGGTATATGCAAAAATAAAGATGCATCACAAGCACTGCTGTTGTTATTAAAAGACGAGAATGAAAAAGTGCGTGAAACAGCGGCATGGTCGCTGGTGAAGATTGGGGTTGATGACGAAAATACTGTAAAGCAAATTATTGCATGCCTTGATGATGAAAGTGTACTGGTAAAAGACACAGCACAGTGGATATTAGAGCACATTGGCGAATCAGCATTTGAACCTTTGTTCCAAAAACTTATGGAATCATCATTCAATAGCGAGCGTATCATTCATATCCTTTCCATAATATCATCTGACAAAATTGATGCCTTGCTGCAATTGCTGGAAACCACACAGGACATTCAAAAACTATCATACTTAATTCAACTAATAGGACAACTGCGTGATCCACAATCCATAGAGTGCCTTTTACCGTTTCTCAATCATAGCAACAGGCATATCATAACACACACCGTTGAAGCCCTCATTAACATTGGCGAATTAACCATAGAACCTCTATTTGAAAAGTTGAAACAGGGTAGTATTTCCCCAACCAATGAGATGATGCCCCTTTTTATACGGCATAAAAGCACATCGGTTCCTCAACTTATTGCCATGCTACAATCCAGCAATAATAGTTTACGCATCTTTGCCGCTCGTGCTTTAGGTGTCATCGAAGATAGAAGGGCAATTGAGCCATGCATCACGGGACTAAAAGACAGCAACATATATTTTGTAGAAGCATGTGCCCGTGCATTGAGCGCTTTTACCAATAAGCTTATCATTAAACCATTAACCGATTGTATTATGGATAGCAACTATCCTATTGTTAAATCCAATGCCATTGAT
>JAKPOE010000365.1 GCA_029548025.1 Spirochaetota bacterium | reverse complement strand
ATGTTTGGTGTTAAGGGGAAATATGCTGATGAAGTCTATTTCTGGTTATATATTCTAAACAGCAAAGAGAATCCTGAAAAAGCCCAGACTATCCTTTATGATTTAATAGCATATAGACCAGATTCTGCATATAGCTGGATAATGCTGGAACGGCGTTCACCTGATTACACTGTTGAAAATCTGAGCCTTGATTTTTCTATGGCCATTCAAACGCTCAATTTTTCAACAACGCTTTTCACTCATGCAATGTTAACCTATAAAGAGAGAGATGAAGCAAAACGGTTAAAGAGGGCTGCTCTTATAAAAAAATCATTTAGTAAAATTTCAGAATTGCACTATGATAAAATTCCGGGATTGAATGAAAAATTATCCCTACAGGATATTTCTAAAAATAATTTTGTCAGGATTGAACATTATTTCAGCATAGGATATTTGGATGGCATCAACAGAGAATTTTCAGTATTTGCCAATAGCCGCAATAATGATGTTTATATGGTATCCTATTTGTTAGGATTACGCTATAACAATTATTTTATGTCTGCGCAGGCTTTGGTGCAGTTGCTAAGGCGGTTAAATCTGACTGAAAATATTTTTTTAATGCCACCTGATGCTATCAATAGTTTACTACCTGTGCCATTTGAAGCATGCCTACATGGTGCTGCAAAAAAATATGCTGTACAGGAGCCTTTCATCTGCGCTGTTATTAAAGCTGAGTCATTATTTAATCCGTATGCAGAATCTTCAGCCGGGGCTGTTGGTCTTATGCAGCTTATGCTCCCTACCGCTAAAGATATTGCTAAGAAAACAGGATATGGCACTATAACAAAAGATTTATTGCAGGAGCCCTGTATTTCTATAGAGATGGGGACATATTATATTGCATGGTTGATGAAAAATTTGAATAATAATATAACGTTGGTTGCAGCCGCATATAATGCAGGAATTGGTAATGTTTTGAAATGGAAACACGATAGTGAAGATTTATTTACTATCAGTGTACCATTTGCTGAGACGAAGGGATATATTGAACGTATAAAAAAATTTTATTATCAATATATGCTATTGTATGATATTAGAAAATAATAATTATTTTCCTTTTTTGCATAATTGATACTATATTATAAATTATAGTCAAAGTGTATATTATAACTGGAGGTTTGTGATGCAAAGACTAATTATAACTGTGATGGCAATTCTTCTGCTAATGAGTATTAATTCTTTTGCAAAACCCGTTGGGAAAATACTGGAATTATCCGGGGACATAGATATTACCTCTATGATAACAGGTAAACGGATTATCCCCGAAGAAGGGACTGTCATAGATGGAAATGATAAAATAAGAACTGGCAGAAAATCATTTGTTTCTATTGTATTAAATGATGGGAGTAAACTGTTTATACGAGAGATTTCGGTTCTATATGTGCAGGATATTAAATTAAAGTTAACTGATCAACCAACGAGGATTCAGATAATCACCGGGAAATTGCGGGTTATTGCTGCAAAAACTATGAAAGGTAACAGCTTAGTTGTATATACACCAACTGCAATTGCTGGTGTACGGGGAACTGATTTTGGGATTATAGCAACACAGCTGGAAACACGGGTGGTAATTTTTCAGGGCAATGTTGAGGTAGCTAACAAAGATAAAAACATTTTGAAATCATACATTTTAAAAGATAGAGAGGAAACTAAGGTAACATATCAACAGCCGCCGGAAGCTCCTGTTGTTGTTCCTGATTATATTTTATCAAAATGGTTTGATACATATAGTATTGATGAAAAAAAGAATATCATCATAAAGCGGAAGCAGGAGGATGGTTTACTTGATCGGCTTTTACGAAAAAAGGATTTTTAGTTATTGTATATCATTATGTTTAATAATACTATGCTGTAGTTCTGTTAAACCACTAACAAGATCTGATACTATTTTGTCGTACTATGAAGAGGGATATAATAGTAACAACTGGAAAACAAGAGTAGAAGCAATAAAAGCTGTTTCCAGTATTAAAAATGAACGGGCAGAAAATCTTATTATTAAAGCTCTCAATGATTCGCACAATGCTGTAAGGATTGAAGCATTGCAAATCCTTATTCAAAGGCCAATCAAAAGGGCACGCCCTATTATCAGGGATATTGCATTACAAGACAGCAATGATAATGTGCGGTGGAGTGCATTAATGGCACTTTCTCAATTTAGGGACCCCCGTGATGCTTCAGTTTTTATCTCTAATTGTGCCAATGGGGACTGGCTTATCAGGGAAGCTGCAATTGTCGGCTTACTCAGTATAGATGATTTTTCTACAAAATACGTTAATGTTGATGTTATTGTCAGGGCATTACATGATTCGTCTATAAGTGTTATTATGGCAACATTACGTAATCTGAACATACGACATACACAGATCTATTACACCCTGATTGGCATGTTAAAAGAAAAAAATAATATTATGCCATCCCTTACTATAGCAATATTAAATGCATTACAGCTTTATAGGCTAGAAGAAAATGATAAAGAAGTCGTCATTAATTTTTTAACACACCCCAACTCGCAGGTGCGATTAGCTGCATTTCATACCCTGAAGAGACAAAACCAGATGAATAATATGTAACTAATTCTTCTTTTCTTTTGCTATATAAATTTTATTTTGATTGTCTACAACATCTTTTTTATATTCTTCAGGCAACTGCTCTCCTAATATCTGGTATACTTTGAAACAGTTTTCCTTAGCTCTCCTGAAGTAATAAATAGCATCAACTGGTTTTGATCGTATAAGATAGTCATTTGCACTTTTAATAGCATAACTTGCGTTGCTGATTAATGGCTCAACAGAGGGATTTGGTTTTGCCTGTTCGATGGATGCCTTCAGCGAATGACGCACTCCCATTTTAATTACATTAATATGTAATTTTTCAGATTGATCTTTATATATTTTTGCCAACCGCAAGGCTACCTCTTTAATGTCTTTTTCATTCCTGGTAAAGAGATTAGCCGAAGCAACCATTTCATTTCTGAAATATAGTGCACTGGCTTCTGCATAGGTATCAACAAGACTATTAAATTCCTGTTCGCCACCTCCAAAGTTGTAAATAGCCGTTCTTAATAATTTTATATTTTTAAAATTATCATAACTTAAGCGCTGGATTACAGCCTCTGCATCATATAATGGATTAAATTGTTTTGTAGTGTTTTCCTGTGCATGAGGTGATGTAAATATAGCTAAACATAAGCACAAAACCATGGTTGATGAAATAAAATTGAAATATTTCATGTTGCTATCTCCTTTATAAGACTTATATACTTTAAATTTGTATTATGTATGGAATCATATAATAGATTAAATGTTGAAGTCAAGTAAAATGTTATCGTTACTATTTAAAAAACAGGTTGACGAAATAGAGAGATTTGTGCGGTATTAATGAAACATTGCTATTATTCAATTTTTTATTGGATTTATAGTGAGGACAATGCGATAGTATGTTGTTGCCATAAGCATGTGTTACATGCTACATGTTGTTGTATAGTTTTGATACATACTAAAACTACAAGGATGGCTTCTCTATGATACGTGGTGCATATATATATAGTGGTAAACACTATGATTATACAATGAAGATCTGTGGATTATACATTCTTGAGCGATTAGTGTATACGCTTCATAAAGCAGGGATACAGCATATAGTTCTTCATCTTGATAGTGACGAAAAGGCATTTTTTAATAAAACAATATTGCACTATATAACAAAAAAAAATATTATTGTGGAAGAGTGCCCAAACAATAAAAAACCAGAAAAAGGCTATCTGGTATTGCCATCAAATCTATTTATTCAACCTCATTATTTTGATAATTTTAAAACATACTTTAAAGAAAGCAACAAGATGTATGAACCTCTATTGCGAGAGGATCAATTTTTAATTAACTCAATCAATGATGTAAAAAAAGCAGAATCATTGATTGTAAAGTATATTATTGAAAACACTGGTGGATATATAGCAAAACATATTAATAAACGTATCTCCATTCCCATTAGCCTGCAATTAGCAAAAACAAGAATTCATCCCAATATATTGACAGTCATCAATATGATGGTTGGTATTGTAAGTGCTTATTGCATAACTCAGGCTACCTACTGGAGCATGGTAATAGGGGGATTATTATTTCAACTGGCATCCATTTTTGATGGTGTTGATGGTGAGGTTGCGAAGTTTACGTTCACGGTATCAAAGATTGGCGGCTGGCTTGACACAATTGGTGATAACGGAACGCTCCTTTTGTTTCTGATTGCTGTGTCATGGTTATATTTTAAAAATACCTCTATAGGGGTTGCCTGCCTTGTTGTAAGCCTTTGTTTTATTGGTTTGTTCTGGTTTATTGGCATGATGGTATGGTATCTAAGGAAATATAGTGAATCAGGTTCTCTGGTAGCGTATGATAAAGAATTTTTGCAGAAATTGCCACGCGATGATGTGTTTGTAAAAGTTGCCCTTTCCATGAAGTACATT
>JAKPOE010000180.1 GCA_029548025.1 Spirochaetota bacterium | reverse complement strand
TATATATGTATGGTGATAGTTATATTAAATGTATGATTAATGCTTCATGTTTTTTATGGTTATATAATATCATGGATGTACACAATATCTCTATAAGGGGGGGTAGTGTATGGCAATGCCAGGTTTACCTGAAATATTAATTATTTTAATGTTACTGTTGATACTGGTATGGATAGTTGTTGTGATAAAAATTATCATTAGTTCCTTATCCGCATCAAGAAAGGTTGCATGGATACTGTGTTCTATTGTAGTATTATTTATTGCTATTCAATTTATATTGTTTGTGATGGGCATTCTCATGAGATAAACGGTATTGTAATGATTTCCTCAAGTTAATAACTGTTGTTGCATCAATATCATAATCATAATATTTTTTATATATAATCAGGCTGTATAAAAACAAGCAATTGAGAACAAGGAGGATACTATGAAAAGTATTAAACTTGGGAAGGCAACATCATTTGGAGGATTTGTAGCTTCTATTATAGCAATTATAGGTGGAATTGGATGGACACTGCTGGTTATATCATTGTTTTCACAGAGAAATGAGATGGAAAATCCAGTGTTTTATTTTTTTGTTTTGTTTGGAATTATTTTTATTGGTGTTGGTATTGCAATCGCTGTTTTTAGTTATAAAAATCTCCACAGCAAAAATGGATACTCATTATATGATATTGTTGACAGCTCCGAAGAGAAGGATGCATTCCACTCATCATGGGACAGCACAGCCGCTAAAGGTACTATGAACTATTGTCCTCACTGCGGTACTTCGCTGCGGCAGGATTTTATCTTTTGTCCCGGTTGTGGAAAAAAATTATAATGATCTGTACGATAGTTCCTGTTAATCTATTTGCAACAGAATATGATGTCTTCTGCGGCAGCAAGCATGTTGCAAAGTTTAAAAAGCCAGCCCTTTCTCTAAAAAGTACATGCAGTATAACAATGAACGATAAAGAATATTCTATCTATCGTGAAGGTGTTGTTTCAGGAGATTGGATACTGGAGGAAAAGCATGCTGGCAGGGTTGCCGTTGCAACAAAACCCAGCTTTTTAATTGATTCCTTTGCAATACAGTATAACAATAAAGCCTTTCAATTAAAATCAAAAAAGCTACGTCTTACCAATCAGTTTATTATATATGAAAACGATCAGCAGATAGGAAGAATTTATAATCCATCATTTTTTTCGCGAAAGCTTCAATGCGCTATTGATGGTGATAGTCCCCTTGAATTCATGATATTTGCTATGTATCTGGCAAGTATCATCATAGACCGCAGAAGTTCACAATAACAATAGCAAGCTGTATATACTATAACCCTGTGTATTGCAGATTGAGAAATGGTGTACAACAAAAAATAAAAAAATGTGTTGACAGTAGTAGACCGGTCTATTACTATAATATAATGTTCCTGTGTATAAAGCTTTTAAGTTTTACATGGTTATACCTTACAATTTGTTTACGTTTATGGAAGGGATATATGGAAATTCAAAATTTAACCGGACTTGAATTGATGAAGAGTATGATTGAGGGCAAAATTCCACCGGCACCTATTGCTGAAACTATCCCTATGAATGGCGTAGACGTTGCAAAGGGTTACATAAAATTTTTGGCAAAAGCTGATAAACGGCATATCAATCCTCTGGGCGGCGTTCACGGTGGATTTGCTGCAACGGTGCTTGACTCGGTTACCGGCTGTTCTGTTCATACGATGCTGGAGGCGGGTGCTGGCTATGCAACCATTGATCTTAACATTAAAATGATAAAACCGGTGCCGCTTAACAGGGAACTCATTGCTGAAGGTAAGGTGATTCATCTATCACATAACATTGGAATTTCAGAAGGCACCCTTACGGATGAAGATGGAAAGCTGTATGCTCTTGCAACGGCAACATGCATCATCTTCAAGTAACTATCGAACATACATTATTTGTTGGCTTTTAGTTAACTTGTTACCATGATGATTGAAATAGTATGAATGCAAACAAAACACAACAGTTGCTGCTTAAAACAGGTGCTCGTCTTGTACACACAAAGGGTTTCAATAATACCGGCATTCAGGAAATTTTACAGTGTGCTGGTGTTCCCAGAGGCTCTTTTTATTTTTATTTCAAAAGTAAGGAAGAATTTGGGTTGGCGCTTATTGAGTATTATGCAGATATGATGTGCAGCATGTTGCGTAACTACTTAACCGATGCAAGCTGTAGTCCTATAGAAAGGATTAAGCTTTTTTTTGAAGGGAGTGCCCGTTACTATGAGCAACATAAGTTTGAAGGTGGTTGTCCTGTTGGTAACCTTTCGCAGGAGATGAGCTGCCTTAGCGAGCCAATGCGTGTAAAGTTACTTTCTGCATTGCGAGGTATGCACAGTATTATACAGCAGTGTATCAAAGAAGGACAGGACGCTGGTCAGATTGATAGCAGTCTTGATGCGGGAGCACTGGCAGTTTTTGTTTTTAACGCATGGGAGGGCTCGCTTATTGATATGAAGGTTTCAAAAAGTGTTTATCCACTTGAGATATGCAAAACCATGGTGTTGCGTTTTATACAATCACAATAATACAACTGGAGGCTTTCAATGGAAATGTATGAACAACTTCGACAGGTACTTGATGCTCATCCTGCCACTGCACCAAAGACAGATACCATCATCGCAATACTCAAAATGCTTTTTACTCCCGATGAAGCTGCAATTGCAATGAATATGAGCTTTAAAGTCATGGATAGCGAAAAGATTGCATCGCTGTGTTCGTTGCCCGGAGAGGAAGCTGAAAAGCTTCTTGAATCAATGGCTAACAAGGGTATCATCTATTCAAAAAACAAGGATGGGAAGAAACTGTATGGATTGGTACCGCTTATCCCCGGTGTTTTTGAATTCCCATTTATGAAATCTGACGGTTCGGAAAGGTTTCAAAAGCTTGGCAGGCTATGGGAACAGTATCATGATGAAGCCTTTGGTGTTTCGTTTTGTGGCAATCCAACTCCTCTCATGAGGGTTGTGCCTGTTGAAAAATCATTAAGTCCCCAAAACCGGGTACATCCTTACGAGGAGGTAAGAAATTTTATTGAACAGGCGCGCTACATTGCCATTGCAGACTGTGCATGCAGAACCAGCGTGGGTAAATGTGATAAGCCGAAGGATGTGTGTATTATTTTTGATAGCGCCGCCCAGTTTTTAGCCGAAAGGGGATTTGCTCGTCAGGTAACAAAAGCTGAAGCAATGGATGCTCTGGATAGGTCTGAAAAAGCAGGATTGGTCCATACCAGCAACAATAGTGCTGACCGTGCCAACCTTATTTGCAACTGTTGTCCGTGCTGCTGTACGGTTTTACGTGGGCGGACACAGCATAATCATCCCCATGCGTTTGAGCCAAGCCGATTTGAAGCGCATGTCAATGACGTCAATTGCACCGGCTGCGGTATATGTGTTGACGAGCGTTGCCCTATGAAAGCTATTACCATGCGTGATGGTATAGCCGTAGTTGATACTGCCAGGTGCATTGGATGCGGATTGTGTGTTACCGGATGTCCCGAAACAGCAATTGAACTTCGTGAACGTGCATCTATCCCTGAAATACCGGCTACCGTTGTTGATATGGCAATGAAGGTTGTTACGGAAAAAGGAAGAGCAGAAAAATTTATTGAAATTATGAAACGATAACAAGGAGGCGTTAATGACGCAAAAGATTACAGTTGAAAAGAGAGGATATATTTTATTAATTGGGCTCAACCGTCCCGAAAAACGCAACGCTTTTGATGTTGATATGTACTGGGATTTAGCAAAAGCGTATGGCATGTTAGATGCTGATGAAGACTTGCGCTGTGGAGTACTTTTTGCTCACGGTGATCATTTTACGGGCGGTCTTGATCTGGTACAGTGGGTTGAACCGTTCAGCAAAGGTGAATATCCAGCGCTGCCAGCCGGTAGCAAAGATCCCTTTGGTATAGATGAAGACAACAGGGTGTCAAAACCAATAGTGTCTGCCCTGCAGGGTATATGCTTTACGGTTGGCTGGGAGCTAATGCTTGCTACCGATGTGCGTGTTGCTGCCAGCAATGTACGATTGGCGCAGATTGAGGTGAAACGGGGCATTTATCCTGTTGGTGGTGCAACGGTGAGGCTTTTTGAAGAGATAGGCTGGGGCAATGCTATGCGGTATTTGCTAACTGGTGATGAGATGAATGCACAGGAAGCCTACCGTTTAGGATTGGTACAGGAAGTTGTTGAACCTGGCAAGCAGCTGGAGCGAGCTATTGAAATTGCTACTGTTATAGCAAAACAGGCTCCATTAGGGGTCAGAGCCATTTTAAAATCAGCTCGTTTAAGCAGAGTTGAAGGCGCAAAGGCGGCTTTAGAACGGTTACTGCCTGATTTGCTGCCTATCATGAAAAGCGAAGATGCGCAGGAAGGGGTCAGAGCCTTTATTGAAAGGCGTGAAGCTGCTTTTAAAGGCAAATAAACAGTAAATAGTTATATGATGGGGTAATCGGGTGCTGGAGGTTGCCCCATTAATGCTTTAATAATGTAATAGGCTATGGTAATGGTATACCCCAGCTTCAAGCCGGTACTTATTAAAAAGCCAATAAATGTAAGCAACGCTGCTTTTAATGCTGTCAGTGCATTATTGTTTGCAACCAGTTCGCCTATAAATGCACCAATAAATGGACCAATAATTATACCAATAATAGGTAGTATAATACTTCCAACTATTAACCCTATCATTGAACCAATAACACCCTGTTTGGAACCACTAAACTTATTGACAATCCATGAGGGGAGTACATAATCAAAGACCGTCAGGATAGCGGCGATAATTCCCGTAATAATAAAAAATGTAAAACTAAAAGAGGCAAAACCGCTCCAATGAAGAAGGATAACTGCAAAAAAACTTAAAGGAGGACCGGGCAGTATAGGAAGTACCGAACCCAGAATACCTCCTAATGCAAAAAGCAATGCTGTAATGAATAATATTATTTCCATAATAAGTAATATACCTTCATTGTTCTTTGATAAAATACAGAAGGGCACATGCCCCATGTGCCCTGAACTTACAGTGTATAATTTTTACCACTCGTCGCTTTGCTTATCAATATATTTTTCGCGGACAATTGCTGTAATATCATCTATGTAAAAGTAATTCCATGCGGGAAGCCGTTCCAATGTGCTGGGATTATACAGTATTTTAACAATCTCTATATTCCGCTTCTGGGCTAGATATTTATCTTCCTGAGCTATCTCGTCGGTAATTGGAACGGAAAGCTTTCGCCATCCTAAAAAGTTAAGCTTACCCATTACCAGCCGTTTAATATTCCCATTGGCATCTTTAACCATGATAGATAGTTCTCCTGAAAAATTTTTCCCATACACCCACATGTTTATATATTTGCAATGCTTATCGATGATAAGGGGTTTTGCCGGAATAATGGTCAATACCGAACCGCTTTTGGCAAAAACCTTAACACCCAGATACCGTTTTGAATTTTGTATCGGCGCAGGATAATCGGTACGCATTGAAACGCCTGCTTTTTCATCTTTTATAACTCTGAGGCTAATATTCTTATCTGTATATTCTACAGTTTCAAAATCCTCTAGTATGACTTCTTTATATACCTGATCACTGAGTTGCTTTTCCTGTTCTAAAACTTTCTGCGCTTCCTTTGCTTTTTCATCCTGTGCATAGAGCATTCCTATGGAACAACATGCAATGAAAGCTATCAATCCATATGTAACTCGCTTCATATTAATAAAAACCTCCTTGAAAAATTTATAAATACTTGTCACCTTTGCCTGTTGTAACACATACAGTAGCTTCATTATAGACACTACTGTCATGGAATGTCAATAGAAAATATAATTATATCAACCTAAAAGTATAAATTTTATTGTATTAATATCTCTGCAAATACTCCAAAATGGTCGGATGGATGAT
>JAKPOE010000299.1 GCA_029548025.1 Spirochaetota bacterium | reverse complement strand
AAACAGGTTGAGGTTAAAGAAACAATACCATATAAAATTGATATAATGACCGTTGCAAAACATCTTTCAGAGGCTATACAGATCCCAACAATTTCCAATCAGGATAGCTCAAAAACTGATACTAAACCATTTGAGCAGTTTCAAACTTTTTTGGCTAAAACATATCCAAAGTTGCATAAAACCTTAAAAAAAGAGGTTGTTAATGGATATGCACTGCTCTACACATGGAAGGGCTCTGACCCCTCATTGAAGCCAATACTCTTAATGGCTCATCAAGATGTTGTCCCTGTAGATGTTGTAACGCTTGATCAGTGGACCCATCCAGCTTTTTCAGGAGCAATAGCGGATGGTTATATCTGGGGAAGAGGTGCACTTGATGTTAAAAATGCATTAATTTCCATCATGGAGTCTGTAGAATATCTGGTCAATAAACGTTTTGTTCCCAAACGGACAATCTATGTAGCATTTGGTAATGATGAAGAGGTTGGTGGTGAGGGTGCTAAATCTATTGCTAAACTTTTAAAAGATCGTAATGTTCAACTGGAATATGTTCTGGATGAGGGTGGTGCTATCATGGAAGGGGCGCTGCCGGGGATATCAAATCCTATAGCCATGGTAGGGATTGCCGAAAAAGGATATTTAACATTGAAGTTGACGGTAAAAGGTACCGGTGGGCACTCATCCATGCCACCTCACCATACTGCATTGGGGGTGCTTGCCAGAGCATTGGTTGCTATTGAAGACAATCCCTTCCCAAAAGAAATTAAAGGCCCGGCACAGCAGATGTTTGAGTATGTTACTCCCCATATGAGTTTTCCTTTGAAAGTTATGTTTGCAAATATGTGGTGTTTTAAGCCAGTATTAAAGTGGCAGTTTGAAAAGGCCGAATCATCGAATGCAATAATGCGTACCACTGTTGCACTTACCATGGCAGGTGCAAGCGAAAAGGATAACATATTACCAACACAGGCATGGGCAATGATAAATTGCCGAATCCTGCCCGGTGAAACAATGGAAAGTACCACTGCATACATAAAGAAGGTTATCAGTAATGAAGCAGTACTTATTGAGTCAACACCATGGTCAAATGATCCTTCACCGGTATCGGATATCAATGCGCCATCATTTCATTCCATAGCAACTATCACCCGACAGTTAGATAATTCTATCATTGTAGCACCTTATTTAGTATTGGGGGCAACTGATTCAAGACATTATAATGCTTTAACAAATCAGATTTACCGGTTTACACCTGTAAAGATGAATAATGAAGATTTAAAACGCACCCATGGCATCAATGAGCGTATAAGTATTTCTGATATGGGTAAAAGCGTTAAATTCTTTATTGCACTAATTGAAAAAACACATCAATGATATGTGCGGGCGATTTGCACAGATTGAGCCTATTGACAGTATTGCACAGCGTTTAGGAATTGATGAAGTATTAATAGATACTATCGCACCGCGCTACAACATCAGCCCAGGTGAGGATGTTGTAGCGCTGGTGCATACTAAGAAAAAATCGTTAGTGCTATTGCGATGGGGGTTCATCCCCTATTGGGTAAGGGATATATCCAGAGTAAAACCACTCATTAATGCACGCGGTGAAACAGTTGCTGTAAAGCCAGGTTTTAAAAAGGCGTTTTTCAATAACAGGTGCATTATACTGGCAAGCGGCTTCTATGAGTGGAAAAAGGAAGGCAGTAAAAAAATACCATACTATATAACGATAGATGATTTTTTTGGTTTTGGAGGGATATTTGATACTGCTATCATTGGAGGCAAGGAGCTACGTACATGTGCTATACTTACCACTGAAGCAAATGATGCAATGCATGTGATCCATAGCAGGATGCCTCTTATAATACGGCAGAAAGAATTTGAACTCTGGATAAAATCTGAAACGCCACTGGACATATTAAAAGAATTGATAAAACCCTTTAGTGGTAATTGTATCATGCATCCGGTTACAACAAAGGTTAATAACCCTGCGTATAATGATCCTGATTGCATAAATCCTGTATAACAGATTATTGGTTATTGCCAAGTGAAGACAGTACCTTGATGAGTTCATTGAAGGTATACGGTTTTGGCAGTATTGCATCAAAGCCATATTCTTTATAGTTAGCTAATATTGGTTCGTTAGCATATCCGGTTGATGCGATAAACTTACAGCATGGTAATATTGCCTTTAATTCACGGACACTATCGACACCACCTTTACCCCCCTTAATGGTTAGATCAAGAATAGCAATATCAAAAGGTTTGTTTTGCTTTACAGCTTGTAATGCTGCTTTTACTGCTTCATCACCATCCCTGACGCTTATTACATGGCAACCCTGAAGGGAAAGCATTTCCTTAAGTGACTCGGTTACCGTTTCATCATCATCCATTATCAAAATAGACATTTGCGATGTTAAATAGCCGGTATCAGGTTGATTTTGATCTTTCTTATATATTGATTCAGCTTTTGGTAAATAGAGTGTAAAACATGTTCCTTCATTTGACGATTCTACCGTGATATGCCCATCATGTCTTTTAATAATGGAATAAACAATGGATAATCCCAGCCCATGTCCGTCTTTACGTGTCGTAAAAAATGGATCAAAGATATAGGGCATAATATCGGGCGGTATTGTTTCACCGGTATTGTGTATCGTTATCTCAATGAATTCACCGCTGATTGGCAATGAAGGGTCGTTTACCACTACATTGTTAGCCGTAATGGTAATTATGCCCTGATGTCCAATTGCCTGACGAGCATTGAGGATGATATTATGGATAACCTGTGAGATCTGTGCAGGATCAATCAATGCATTATGTAAATCATCTGATATAAAGAAACGGCATTGTATTGCGGAACCACTGAGCACGAATTCGGCTGTATCTTTGATAATATTGACAAGTGATGCTGATGTCTTAACAGGAGCCCCACCTTTTGAAAAAGCCAGTAACTGTGTTGTTAAATCACGTGCTTTAAATATTGCTTTTTGTGCTCGTCCGGCTACCTTAATAATACGTTCATTTTCGGGAGAAAGGTGTTCAATAATTGAAATATTACCAAGGATTGCATTGAGCATGTTGTTAAAGTCATGAGCAATTCCTCCTGCAAAAATAGAAAGCGACTCATATTTTGCTGTTTTTATCATTTCATCTTCATAGCGGACAAGATCGGTGATATCACGTATAACAACAATGCACCCTGCAATTTTATTGGCAATATAGAGAGGATTGCAAACAATATAAACATAATAGGTATCACCATTGTTACGTATCATGGTGTTGCGGTACAAAGAAACAGGCTTCCCCTGTCGCAGCACCTGAGTAACCGGGTCTTCATAGGGAATTCCTGTTTTTGCATTGTACAGGATGCAAAAACTGGCAAATTGTTTTCCAATAACATCGTCCTTAAAGCCAAAAAGTTTTAATGCGGCATAGTTTATACTGGTGATAGTTCCCTTATCATCAGTTGTGATTATTCCGTCAGTAATTGAAGAAAGAATGGTTTGAAGCTGTGCAGTTTCTTTTTGAAGATTGCTATTGCTTATCAAAAGCTCCTGCTGAGTATTTTCAAGCTCTTCATTTATTGCCGTTAATTC
>JAKPOE010000271.1 GCA_029548025.1 Spirochaetota bacterium | reverse complement strand
AAAAGTTTATGAAGATGCTGGCGTTGATATCATAAATGTAACAGGTGGCTGGCATGAAGCTAAAATTCCACAGTTGCCCATGGAATTACCAAGGATGGGATATGCTTATCTGGCGGCTACTATAAAAAAAGCAGTACATGTGCCGGTAATGGCTTCCAATAGAATAGCTACTCCTGAAGCAGCTGAAAAGATTTTGCGTGATAGCATGGCGGATATGGTTAATCTGGGGCGTGTTTTGATTGCAGATCCTGATTGGCCTACAAAAGCTAAAGAGGGGAAAACAAATCTTATACGCCCGTGTGTTGGATGCAATCAGGGCTGTACTGATACATTATTTAGCGGAATGCCAGTAGGATGTGTATTAAATGCCCGGGCAGGATACGAAGGTGAGCGCAATATAATGAAAACAGATACTCCTCTCAGGATTATGGTCATAGGTGCAGGCCCTGGTGGGTTAGAAGCTGCAGTGAGAGCAAAAGAAGCAGGGCATAGGGTTGAATTGTATGAAATGTCAACTGATATTGGGGGACAATTATGGATAGCTGCAGCACCACCCCATAAACATGAACTGCTGGAGATTATACGATATTATCGTGCAATGGTGAAACATTTGGATATTCCAGTATTTTATAATACTGCAATGACTGTGGAATTGATTAAAGAAAAAAATCCTGATCATGTCATTATTGCAACGGGTGCTGAAGCGGTAATGCCACCTATTGAAGGGATTGGATTACCACATGTTTATTCTGCATGGGATGTATTAGATAATGATCCTGTATTGGGAGGAAATGTTGCCGTTATTGGTGGGGGTGCGGTTGGGATTGAAACCGCACTGTTCATTGCTAATAAGGGGACCATATCTCCTGAAATTCTTCATTTTTTGATGTTTTTTGATGCTGAACCTGTTGACCGATTGAAAGAATTGATTACTCAGGGTACAAGCAAGGTTACAATTATTGAAATGCTACCTTCTATTGGTAAAGATGTAGGACGATCAACGCGCTGGATTTTAAATACTGAACTGGAAAAATTTGGCGTAAGCACAATGACATCGGCAAAGGTTATTGAAATTGCCAATCATGATGTCATCTTTGAAAAAGACAATATTGTGCAAAAAATTCCAGTTGATAATGTTGTAATTGCTGTTGGTTCAAAACCAGTGAATTCATTGCTGGGGCAGGTTGAAAAATGCGGTATTCAATATACAGCAATTGGTGATTGCAAAAAGATTGGTAAGATTAATGATGCAATTCATGAAGGATTCATGGCTATTGTAAATTTGCAGAAAGAGACAGCAAAAATATAAAGTATAATAAGGAGCGGTGTTTATCACCGCTCCTTACACATTTATTCATCTTTATACATGGCATCTATGATATCCTTGTATTTTTCAGCTATAGCCTTTCGTTTAATTTTTAGTGTTGGTGTTATTTCACCTGATTCTACGGTAAACTCATGAGGAAGAAGCGTAAATTTTTTAATCTTCTCAAATCGGGCAAACTCTTTTTGAGCTTCTTCAATTCGTTGCTGATAAAATTCTATAATCTCGGGTTTAGAGACAAGGTCCTCCCTGCTGGTAAAAGCAATGTTATGTGTTTTTGCATATTCTTCCAGTGCATCAAATGCTGGAACAATAAGAGCTGTTACATATTTACGCTGATCACCAATAACAGCCATCTGTTCAATAAAATGATCTGCACCAATAGTGCTTTCTATCATTTGTGGTGCAATATATTTACCTCCTGAAGTTTTTATAAGATCCTTAATACGTTCGGTAATCCTTAGTTCACCATTTTCCTCAAAATAACCAGCATCCCCCGTTCTAAACCACCCATCGCTGGTAAAAACTTCGGCAGTGGCTTGAGGTTTTTTATAATACCCTTTCATGACATTACCACCGCGAACAAGGATTTCTCCGTTATTTTCATCGATCTTTACTTCAACGTGAGGAAGGGGTTTGCCAACAGCACCAAATTTAAATTTGTAGGGTTCATGGCAGGTAACGGTTGCAGTTGTTTCGGTTAATCCATAGCCATAACAAATAAATATTCCGCATGCATAAAAAAATTCTTCAATCTCCTGCGACAGTGGCGCACCTGCACAGGGGAAAAATTTGATTCTACCACCTACCACACTACGAATCTTTTTTAGCACAAGTGCATCAGCAATTGCAAATTTAAGACGCAAAAAAGGTGGAATGAACTGTTGGTCCTTTCTTCTGTTATTATGTTTTGCGCCAACTGATACTGCCCAATTAAATAATTTTCGTTTTAATGGTGAGGCAGATTCAAGCTGATTGAAGACTGTTGAATAAATCTTTTCGTAAAATCGTGGAACGGCACACATGATAGTTGGTTTTACTTCCTGTATGCATTCAATAATCTTCCCGGTATCTTCTAAGTAGTTATTGGTCATACCAGTAGCAAAGACATAGTATGTCCAGATGCGTTCAAAGACATGGCTCAACGGCAAAAAGGCCAGAGAAACATCATTGTCATTGGGGTCAATCAATCGGAGATCATGCTCACCTTTTTGAAAAATTACATTGGAATGGGTTAACATAACACCTTTTGGCTCACCTGTTGTTCCTGATGTATAAATTAAGGTTAGCAGATCATCAATTTTTGCTCTTTGCATTCGTTCTGATAGCATATTATCTTTATTTGATTGCTCACCAATTTTCAAAAAATCTTTGAAATACATTATTTTTTCAGATTTTTGTATTGGAACACTTTCTTTAAAGACAATAATTTTTTGGAGATATTTGTTTTCAGGAAGTATTTGCATTATTTTTGAATATTGTTCAGCATCACCGACAAATAGTACTTTTATCTCTGCATCGTTGATGATATATTCAGCCTGTTTGGCCGTATTGGTGGCATAAATAGGCACCGGTATGCCACGGATACATAGTGAAGCAATATCAGCTACTGTCCATAGGGGCATGTTTTGAGAAAAAATACCAACGGTTTCTTGCTCACCAATACCACATTCAAGTAATGCTTTACTTGTTTTATTAACTAAATCACCAAATTGATTCCATGTTATTTCTTCCCATTTATCCTTTGGCTTATAACGCATCGCAACTCTATCACCGTATTTATTGACCTGATCTAAGAATACTTGAGAATAATGTGTGTAATTCATATTGCCACTCCTTTTTATATAAAGTTTTATAAATTATTATTTATTATTGTTCATTAAGATTTTAACATATAAAATATGATAAAGTCAATAATTTTTTTTGATTTTTTTGAAAACTTTCCTATTTCTATATAGAATAGTATAAACAAATACTGTCTTTTTCAAGTGTAATAATATGAAAAGAATAGTTTTTATAGATATATTTCATCCATAAGCATTTTTAACATTGCTTGTTTTAATATTTACCTCAACCAATCATATTATAAAAAATCAGCACTGGTCAACATGCAATAATTGATAATAGTATCCATACTAAATTATTTTTATTGAAAAATGGTAGATCATAGCATGATGTAAGCTCAATATATTTAGAATTTTTGTAATTAAGTAATTGACAGGGAGTATTTTATTATGCAATGGATTATGTAAAATGTTTATTGTTGGAGAATGGTGTGGGCTCATTGCTTGATTTTACAGATAGTAAATATATTAAATTTTTAAAATCCAGGAATAAATACAAGGCTATAGAAGAACTTGCAGGAGTTTTTAAAGGTACTGATATCTGTTCAGATATTAAAGCATTTGTTGCTGCACTAAAAGAACGTGAAGAGATAATGACTACTGGTATAGGATTTGGTATTGCAGTACCTCATGCCAAACTGGAATCTATTCATAAAATTGCATTTGCTATTGGTATTTCTAAAAAAGGGATAGATTTTAATTCCATTGATGGAAGACCGGTTCATATGGTGGTTCTGGTAGCAGCAGGTGAACGTCAACATAAAGATTATCTGAAATTATTATCAAAGATAATGTCATTACTTAAAAATGATACTATTAGAGTGGAAATAATAAACGCTAAAAGTGCTAAAGAAATTATTAATATTTTAAGAAATGCAAAATAATGATAAACACGTTTTATAAAGCCGCACGATGAAGAAATTGCATAGTTTGCTCAAGAAGTATAAGTGCATTATTACAACATTTTTCACAACCCGTTATGATATACGTGAATATATAGTACAGATAGGGATGGCGCTGTGTATAGGTGCTATTGCAGGTTTAGGGGCAATGGTATTTCATACACTTATTGAATGGATGCGTATTGTCATTAATCCCAAGCATTTTGCAGATTATTTAGAAATTCCTTCAATTACTATAGTTATTATTCCAGTCATTGGTGGTTTGATTACAATAGGAATGACAAAAATGTTCCCATGGCAGGCAAAAGATCGTGGTGTAAAAAGTATCATACGATCTGTAATGCTTCAAAACGGACATATTCCAATTGTTAACACATTATTTCATCTGATTGCTTCTGCTGTTACATTAGGTACGGGCGCCCCATTAGGTCCTGAGGGGCCGTCAGCTAAAATTGGTGGGGGTTTGGGATCATATATTTCTACTTTGCTACGATTTAATAGCAGGAAAAAAATAACATACACTGTAGCAGGTGCAGGCGCTGCTATTTCAGCAATATTTAATGCTCCCATTGCTGGAGTTTTTTTTGGGATTGAGGTTATATTGCTCAATGATCTGAAAAATGAATCCTTGAGCGCGCTGGTGATAGCTTCAGTAACATCTGATATGATTTCAAAAGCATACCTGGGGAATAATTCATTATTACAGATACCTGTATTCCAGAT
The DNA here is from genome assembly GCA_029548025.1 of Spirochaetota bacterium. The sequence continues at coordinate 46,495 of JAKPOE010000271.1, read as the reverse complement.
GGATTCTACTGAATTCCCATATTTTCTATTACTGGCGATAGTATGTGGTATTATATCATTGCTATTCATGGGACTTTCTCGTAGTATTAAGAAGTTATATAAAAAGATAAAAGGTGATGATGTCATTGTTCTGTTATTGCCGGTATCACTTCTGTTTGCTTTTGTTGTGTTCATATATAATGATTTATTTGGTATTGGATATGAATTGATTAATAAAGTGTTGAGTAATCACTTCCCAATTAATGTGCTTATAATGCTATTAGTATTGAAACTATTATTTGTTGCATTATATATCCAAACAGGTGCTTATGGTGGATTGTTTGCACCATCGTTAGTAATAGGTGTGTTAGTTGGGTTTCTGTTTGCTTCATTTTTTTCATATTTCGGGGTAAAACTTGATCCTGCAGGATATGCAATAATTGGTATGGGTGGTATTTTAGCAGGATTAAATTCAATCCCAATCACTGCTATATTGATGGTATTTGAATTGACCAATGACTATCGCATTATCCTTCCAATTATGCTGGCTTCGGTCATTTCACATTTAACCGTTACATTTTATAATAAAGGCACAGTCTATGAATTGGAGCTTTTAGAGGATGGACTGGATGTTAGCAAAAGCCGTATTAATATACTTGAATCAATACAGGTGTTATCGATTTTGAAAAAGGACTTCCAGACTATAAATGCAAGAACACCCTTGAATCAAACATTGGATAAGCTTTTAGATAGCGATTCAGGACTCATTGTCGTTGATGATAACAATGAATATGTTGGGATTTTATCAATAAATGAGGTACGTCAGGCGTTGCTATCAAGTAATATTGTGGAATTATTAATATGCCGGGATATAGTAATCCATGTTGAGCCACTTCAGAAAACAGATTCCGCAGCGGAAGCATTAAAAAAGATGGATAAACATGGTATAGATTTTCTTGCGGTAGTTGAGAAAAACAAGGTTGTTGGAATGGTACAGCATAGGGATATAATTAGCATTTATAATAAACTTGTGATGCAGTTAGAAGAAAAAGCTATGGCTATGTAGGTTTTTCAATATATTAGTGCTCATTATTTAAGTCATGCTGCAAAATACTTGACGATTACGGTCATTTTCGTAAAATGATACTATACATTGAGCAAATTTGTTTTTTGGGGTTTTTCATAACCGCAGGGTAGCTGTCCATAGTTTGGCAAGCTCACCAACCACGTCCTGTAATTGGACGAAGTTAGCATGGAGGAAAACGGTTCCAAACTAATTTTTTTAATGGTGGATAAGCATTTACCATAGGGGGAAATGGTGCCCAAGATTAAGCACAATAACCTATGACAATAATAATATTTTTTTGAGAAGTTATCCATGGTCTGTCTGTGACCACCCATACGGGATGATAATAATTGGCGGCTGTAATCCTGAATAATGCCATGAAGTGGTTTCAGGATATTGTTTAATTATTTGGATTCCGGAGCAGGTCCAGAATGACAATGGGGGCAAACGTAGATTTCAGGGCACAACCATAATGACAGTAGTACATACTTCTATTTTCGGAGGACTTAAACAATGTCAGAAGCTGAATATAATCCAAAAAAGATTGAGAAGAAGTGGCATGAACGATGGGATGAATCATTTATATTTCAATCGAAAAAAGATACTGACAGGAATAAGTATTATATATTAGAAATGTTTCCTTATCCATCAGGGAGAATACATATGGGTCATGTGCGAAACTACTCTATTGGGGATGTTGTTGCACGATATAAACGTATGCAGGGATTTAATGTATTTCATCCTATGGGTTGGGATGCTTTTGGCCTGCCAGCTGAAAATGCAGCTATCAAACATGGCATACCTCCTAAAAAATGGACTGACGATAACATTGATTATATGAAGAAACAGTTTAAAATGTTGGGCTATTCGTATGATTGGAACAGAGAAATTGCTACCCATACTCAAGAATATTATAAATGGAATCAATATATATTTATTAAGATGTATGAGAAGGGACTTGCCTATAAACGTAAAGCTCCGGTCAATTGGTGCCCTACCTGTAATACGGTTCTGGCAAATGAACAGGTTGAAAACGGAGTATGCTGGAGGTGTGAAACGCAGGTTACACAACGTGAGCTAGAGCAATGGTTTTTTAAGATTACTGATTATGCTGAAGATCTATTAGCAGGGCATGAAATATTGAAGGAAGGTTGGCCCGAACGCGTAATAGTTATGCAGCGCAACTGGATAGGGCGTTCTACTGGACTTATTGTCAATTTCAAGGTAGCTGATACTGGTGAGGATTTTCCAATTTTTACCACACGCCCAGATACCATCTATGGAGTTACCTTTATGGTGATAGCTCCTGAGCATCCATTCCTTGAACGAATAAAAGATCAGAAGGTAAAGGATTTTATAAAGCGGATTAAAGAACAATCACTTATTGAACGCCTTTCAGAAGAAAAAGAAAAAGAAGGTATAGATACTGGAATTAAAATAATTAATCCTTTTAATGGAGATATTGTGCCTCTGTATGTTGGCAATTTTGTTCTTATGGACTATGGAACAGGTGCGATTATGGCAGTACCTGCTCATGATACTCGTGACTTTGCCTTTGCTAAAAAATATAATATCCCTATTAAGGTTGTAATAGATAATCCGCAGCATCCTGTTGATAGCAACACCATGAGCGATGCGTATGTTGATGATGGAATATGTGTTAGTTCAGGCCCGTTTACAGGTATGCATAATAGAGATGCCATCGAAGCAATAGTCGATTATGCAGAAAAAGAAGGTATTGGAAAAAGGAAAATAAATTATAGGTTAAAAGACTGGCTTATTTCTCGGCAGCGATACTGGGGATGTCCTATCCCAATTGTATATTGTGAAAAGTGTGGAGCCCAGCCCGTTGACTATAAGGATTTACCTGTTATTTTACCAGTAGACGTTGACTTCCACGGAGATTCTCGTTCACCACTTACCATGATGCCTGACTTTTATAATGCTACCTGTCCAGTTTGTGGTGGGAGTGCTCAACGCGAAACGGATACTATGGACACCTTTGTTGATTCGTCATGGTATTTTGCTAAGTTTACTTCACCGCATTCTACAGAAATATTTGATTTTGATGAGGTAAAGTATTGGACACCTGTTGACCAGTACATTGGCGGGATTGAACATGCATGTATGCATCTCCTGTATGCACGATTCTTTACCATGGTTTTGAATGATTTAGGATTATTACAGTATCGCGAACCATTTACACGATTGTTGACACAGGGAATGGTCATTAAAGATGGCGCTAAGATGAGTAAATCAAAAGGGAATATTGTGGATCCAGATGATAGTATTGATAAGTATGGTGCCGATACAGTTCGTTTGTTCATGCTTTTTGCTGCTCCACCCGATAAAGATCTGGACTGGTCAGATAAAGGAGTTGAAGGTTGCTACCGATTTGTCAACAGGGTGTGGCGTATAGTACAGAAGTATAGCAATTGTTATACCACATATAATTTTGATACTATCGTGTTAGATAGTTCTCTGAAAAACTTAAGGAATGAAATCCACAGAACAATTAAAGCTGTTACCCATGATATTGAAGATAGAATGCAATTTAATACAGCTATCGCACGAATGATGGAACTTGTCAATGCACTCTATCTGGCAGATGAAACTATAATACAAACTGATATGGGCAAAATGGTTGTGTCCGAACTTTTTGACAAGCTTTTACCTATGTTAGGTCCATTTATACCTCATGTTGCAGAAGAGTTATGGGAGCTATTAGGGCATAAAGATTTTATTGTCAATGCATCATGGCCAGATTATATTGAAGAATTAACTATGAAAGAAGAGATAGAATTAGTTTTTCAAATTAATGGGAAGATACGGTCAAAGTGTAATGTTGCTGCAAACATAACAAGAGAAGAAATGGAAAAAGCAGCGCTGGAAGATGATAGGATAAAAGAAATGATTGCAGGGAAAACTGTTAAAAAGGTTATAGTAGTTCCTGGTAAACTGGTAAATATTGTTATATAAGTCAGATTTATTGTAAAAAAAAAGCTACTGCACAAACTATTCCAACAATCATCTGGAATAGTGCATCGATAGTAAGTGCAAGGTGTCTGCCCTCGTGTCCTAATTCATCAAGGCCTTCAAGGAAAAGTTTTTTTACTTTTTCCGGGTATATTAATATAAATGGTCCGGTGAATACTATAATCAACCCAACAATGAACAGAGGTATTGAAAGTGGATTTGACGATGGTATTTGTGTAAGTGGAAATCCTGCTGCAATAAGTATGATGCCATGGATAGAATATAACTTGCTTGAAGTCCATTTAATCAATAATGACATCATAACTTGTGGGATAATAATTTCCAATAACCCTATAGCAAATGCAACACAACCAAATGTTAAAATATAATACATTAACATGGTCTATCCTTAATAAATACAATATATAGGAAGATTAACATTTGGAATCATAAATATGTCAAGAAATTTGGGAGAATTAATAAACCATAAGAGGCTTAAAAGCTCCTCTTATGGTTTATTTACTGTATCAGTCATTTTTATCTATAATTTTTTTTGAATATTTATATACACCTTTCAGTGTTTTTAACGGTTGATCTTTTGCAGCAACATTTACTATCCATGCCGGGAGTGAGCCGCCTAATTCTGGATGTACCTGATATATCACCTCAACGTGGTTTTCATCTTTTTTGATTATATCCCATCGACCCTTTAAAGAAGTTATTCTAACATAGCCACTGTCCTTTTTATATTCACTCCCATTAATAGATGTCATGGTTACCCATGCAGTTCCTTTATTTTCATCCCAGCCAGATTCAACCTTAACTACTACATCCCGATTTTTTACAACAGGAAGGTCCAGTACAAAGTACATGTCTAAATCCTGTTGATTCCGTACAGTGATTGCATATAAAGCATCGCACATACCATACCATTTATGATAATTTGTATAATCCTGAATCACTTTTAAAGCAACATTAAATGGTATGTCTGCATAGCTAACTCCTTTAAATTCTTTATAGATTGAACCAGGTAATTCCCGTGTGTAAATTTTGATTTCAGCATTGTCTTCTTTACCTTCGTATATCAATTTCCATTGTTGTTGGCTAAAAACAAAAACTGTTATAGTGATAAATAGGACTGTGAATAAAAAGGTAAACGATTTTTTCATAGCAAACCTCCATGGTTTAATATATTTATGAAATACTATTATAATTAATTAACCTTTTCTACCAGTAATGCACCTGCATTACCAAATGCTCCACATAATGAAGCAAGCCCATATTTTGCAGCAGGGAATTCAGTTGCTAAAACATTAAGTAGTGTTACAATAATGCGTGCTCCAGATTCCCCAAGAGGATGACCTAATGCAAGTGCTCCTCCCCACACATTAACACGTTTAAACGGTGCATTCTCATTATCAAGTTTGAGCTCCCGGATGCATGCTAATGATTGGCTTGCAAATGCCTCATTAAGTTCAATAGCACCAACATCATCTAAATTTAATCCTGTCCGTGAGAGAAGCTTCTTAATGGCTGGTATGGGACCAATACCCATAATGGTTGGATCACAACCAGCTAAAACTCCATAAGAATATTTGTACTTATATGATAAACCAAGGGCGTCAGCCTTCTCGCGACTCATGAGAAGAAGTGCGCATGCACCTTGAGTTAATGGTGATGATGTTGCTGCTGTCACAACACCATTCGGTTTGAATGGAGACATCATTGTTTTCATCTTTTCTGGTTCTATTTTTTCGCGAATCCATTGATCCCTATCAACTGTAAACTCATTACCATTATCATCCAAACCTTTTATAGGTACTATCTCCTTTCTAAATTTACCAGCGACAGTTGCTTCCCATGCATTTTTGTTTGACCATATCGCCATATTTTCCATATCTTCACGTGCAATTTTCCACAGTTCAGCAACTTTTTCAGCGGTGGGGCCCATCAAAAGATCTGCACCGTTGTAGTATTTTAAAAGTCGTGGTGGAAAGTCCATATTGGCTCCCATGGGAACCTTTTCCATATCCTCCACTCCTGCTGCTATGATAATGTCAGCTTCACCGGTCATAATTGCTCGTGCAGCATGCATGGTTGCCGACATCCCTGATGGACATTGATTGGTAAGGGTGTTGGTTGGTACTGAATCAGGAAATCCAGATGCCAGCCATGCTAATCTCCCAATATCATTTTGCATTCCAGAAGGATTAGCACATCCTACAAAAACTGCATCAAGCATATCGGGAGTAATTTTGCTATTGCGTTCAAATAATGCATTATAAACAGGTGTTAAAAGCTCATCAGGCCTTAAATGTCTAAACCAACCTTTCTCTCGATGAGCCCTTCCATTTGGTGTTCTTACACCATCAATGAAAACACATTCTCTCATGGTAACCTCTCCATAAACAATAAATAATTTTATTTAGACTTTGTTGCTAATTTTCTCTTTGATCTGGAAAACTCTTCAATAGCTATCTGGCGTAATAATTTTTTATCAACTTTTTCTACTGCGGTGCGGGGTAAATCGTCTACAATCTTTACAAATTTTGGGACTGCATATTTTGCTACCTTTGCTTTAAGAAATGATATAACATCTTTGGCAGTTAATTTTTTTATAAACTGCGGAAAAGGCTGTACAAACACAACTACTATCTCGCTACCTTCCCTTTCAGTATCTGGAATGCCAACTGTTGCTGCAGTTTCTATCTGAGGATGTTCACACAGAATTTCATCTATCTCTTTTGAGTAAACTTTAAATCCAGAAACATTGATCATATCTTTTGTTCTATCGACAATGTAAAAATAACCATTGCTATCAATCTGAACAACATCACCAGTGTGTATAAAACCATCCTTGTCAAAACCACTCCCTGGTTTTGGCCAGTAACCCAGCATGCGTTGTGGCCCATTTAAAAGCATTTCAGCTCTTCGTCCGGCGAGCATATCATCAATGTGAATCAAATTTCCCGTTTCAAAATCCAAAAATCTTATTTCAGTATCAGGGAAAGGAATTCCAATGCTACGACGCTTTTCTACAGATTTTTTTCTTGTTTTCTTTGATGTTGATTTCATCCTCCATGCTATAATTTTAGTAAAAATACGGCCAAAGTTTTTTGTTCCTAGAAGTCGAAATAAACTATTATTTAAATGGAGCATGAACGGAATTTTGAGTAGCAGGGTAATAAGTAAAACCCCTATTTTACCGCCAAGAATCCGGTACATGATGGTTGTATTAAGATGTGTTACCGGTGACATTTCGGATAGTCCATACCCTTCCATAATGCCACTGTGCGATTTTTTTTCAAATTCCTCCTGTGTTGATTCGGAAAGTGGAGCTGAACCTGAAAGCCCCAGAATACCTATGCCATCTAGTTTTTCCCTTGCTAATTTCATAAATTGTGTGGGAACGCCAATTTGCATTACCGGGTAGTGCTTTTTAATATTATCTACCATTGCTTTTGTATCACGTGAGTCATTGATTAAAATTAAATTAAACCCAAATAGCATCATGGTATGCATAAGACAATGACCATAACTATGAAAGAAAGGTAAGCCCAGAATGGCTGCGATTGCACCTCTGAACGAAAGACCTCCTATGCCAAGAGCATGTAAGTTCTGAATACAATTTGCATAAATATTGCGGTGCGTTAGCATACAGCCTTTAGGAACACCAGTTGTACCACCAGTAAATAGCAGTGTTTCAATATCATTTTGAACATCAATGGCAACAGGCGATACATTGCCTGATGATGATTGAATAAGTGAATAAAGCTCATATACATGTTTATGTTTTAGGATCTGTTTTGGGTCAAAGCTTGATATATCGTTGTTTTTGCGTATTGTTGTTACTATAATGAATTGTAAGGAAAACTTTTTCATTAAATTTTTTACTACTGTAATATGATCGCCAATAACAGTGCAGATAATTGCTTTAGGTTTTGCCTCTTTAAATTTATGCTCAAGCGCTTCAGCTGGTTCCAGGGCACTACATGGTAAATGGATTAACCCTGCACGCGATATTGCATAATCACATATAATAAATTCTGTTGAAGTGGGAAGTATTGTTGCTATGATATCATTTTTTTTTAGTCCAAACGCATGGAATGCAGATGTCAGCTTATTAACATATATTAATAATTCGGGATATGATAAAAAGAAATTTTCCTGTATAAGTCCATTTTTTCTATATTGTTTTGCTGCTATCTCAAGTATATCATAAACCGGTTTGTCGGGATATGGTTTAAAGGTTTTTGGTATACCTAAAATTTTATATTCTCTATACCACGGTAGTGCTTCCATTGCTTACCTCCATAAGACATAAAAATAAAAAAATATCTCAACCACATTGATGTATGTGGTTGAGATAAACAATCATTTATCAAGTGAATAGGGGTTGGGTTGCCATAGCAAAGCTCATGTCTCCTTCAATCTTCATTGCGCCTGACATGAAAAGATTTACTGGATTGGTTTCCTTTTTCATCAACGCTGCAGAATCTTTTGTACTCATACGAAAAATAGACTGGGGGGATGTGGCACCATTGAGAATTGCTTCAATAGTAAATTCTGAACCGTCATCATTTTTTAGTTTAGCTATGAAGCTGCCCTTTAATGATGATAGTGCATTGTAACGGGCACGTGTCAGATCTTTCTGCATGCCCAGCAACATATCAAGATTATTGGTGTCGATCATCTTTTTAAGATCAGCTTCAGAAATTTTTAATCTCAGCATAGCATTAGGGATATCCCCACAAGGTGTGATATCTTTACCATCGTTAACCTTGAATCCATACGACTTTCCATCTACTTCAACTACCATAGTAATTTCTGTGCCATTTAATTCTTTTGGTGCATTGGAATTTTGAAGCATTCCCAAAGCTTCTTTAGGCATAATTTCGGTTAAAAATTGTTCAACCGTGGTATTGGATGTAATAGCCATAATCATCCTCCTACTATAAAAAATTTAAAACGTACAGGAAATAAAAATTTTTCTTGAAATACTGACATGTCAGTACTATAATGTTTTGTCAAGATTTTTTCTAAAAATTTTCTAAAAATTTTTAGTGCTGGATAGTTATTCTATAATAATTTTGCTTTGCTTACTATCCATAATAAGTGTAATGGTACACAATGTAATAAGTTTTGGAGGTAACCAATGTCAAGGGCTGATGAAACGCGAGATAAAATTTTATTGTATGCTAAAAAATTATTTTCTGAAAAAGGATATTATTCATCACAGATTTCTGATATTGTTGAATCTGCTAAGATTGGCAGAGGAACTGTCTACCAGTATTTTTCAAATAAGGAGCACCTCTTTATATCATTACTTGAAAGATTTTTGATTGAATGGGAAGAATATATTAAAGAACTATCAGTCAGTGAGGATCTAAGTATTATTTCACATTACACCTATTTAAAAAGGCGTTTGTATAAGGCATTTAAATTTTTTTTTAGCGACAGAGATAGAGCAAATATTATTTTAAGGGCGGGGATTGGTTTGCCCGAGCATTTTGAACAAAAAATACAACATTTTGAGAATAAGCTGATAAACATGATTATTGCTGATCTGGCAATAGCTGTTGAATTTAACCATATAGACATGAACGAAGATTTAAGTTTTGCAGCTAATCTTGTAGCTGGTGGTGTATTCCGATTGGCTCATTACTATCTTTTGATTGAATCCAATGATGAGGTACTGTTACAGAATTTAGATGACATTAGCAGCAAAGCAGCACATTTTATTGGAAATGGTATTTTTAGTAAAAAATAGTTGACTAATTTTTATGGTTGATAAAGTACTGACATGTCAGTACTATTATTATGGGAGGTAAGTATGGTAGAAGAGATTAGTTTTGCTCTATCTGAGGAACAACAGATGATGCAGGATACTGTACGGCAGTTGGTGCAGGCTACCATCGCAGACGGTATCCATCAGATGGATGAAAATAGGCAGCTGGACAAACAGGCTGTTCAAAAATTCTGGGAATTGGGCATTATTCAATCAATGATTCCAGAAGAATTTGGCGGTTATGGGATGGATAGTTCACCTGTATTGCATACGCTTGTATTGGAAGAATTGGCTTATGGGGATATGACATTTGCAATATATGCAATGCTTCCTGCTGTTTTTGTTTTGCCAATAGTACATTTAGGAGCAAAAGAACAAAAAGAACTATATCTTCCAGAATTTTGTAATGCAACATTTGTTCCTGCTACATTGGCTATCAATGAATTAAGTGTAGCCTTTGATGTATGGAACTGTGCAACTACTGCTGAAACGAAAGGGGACAAATACATCATCAATGGCAGCAAATGCTTTGTGCCGCTGGCTGACGAATCAAACTTTATGATTGTCGTGGCTCAATGTGAGGGTAACCCGGAGCTCTTTATAGTTACCAGAGATAACTCTGGAATAAAAGTTGGAGAACGGGAAAAAAATTGTGGATGGTGGGCATTGCCAACTTTTGAAGTTACTTTTGAAAATTGTATCATTCCTGCATCACATAGATTAGGTGATAGCACCGCTATTACATGGTTGCTGCAACGAACAAGAACAGCCCTTAGTGCAATTGGTACAGGTATTTCACGAGCATCGTATGAATATGCAAAGAAATATGCAAAAGAGCGTCAGCAATTTGGTGAACCAATAGCCAGCCGACAGGCAATTGCATTTATGATAGCTGAAATGGCGTATGAGGTAGATGCTATGCGACTGTTATCATGGAAGGCTGCTTCAACCATTGAAAACAATTTAGATGCGACAAGGTTATCATATTTAGCAAAGATGTATGCAGGTGAAATGACCATGAAGATTACTGACTATGGTGTCCAGATACTTGGAGGCCATGGTTATATTCGCGACCATCCTGTTGAGCGGTATTATCGCAATGGTAGAAGCATAGCACTATGTGAAGGTATGGCAATTATATAAACCAGTGGAGGTATATGTATGATTCAATTAGTTACACCTGAATATTTAGTAACATTACAAAACAATATGCGCAAATTGGCTGAAGGAGTATTGCGCCCTATATCACGAAAGTATGATGAAGCTGAACATGAATATCCAAAAGAACTTGATATGTTCAGGAATATTAAAGTTATGGCTCGTCCCAAGAAAAAAAAAGACGGTGAAAAATCATCATCTGGTGAAGAAAAAAAACCAAAACGAGGTGCAAATTTAGGAATGGTAGCAACTATTGAAGAGATGTGCTGGGGTGATGCAGCGCTGCTATTATCGTTCCCCAATGCTGGTTTGGGCAATGCAGCTATCATTGCAGTTGCTAATGATGAACAATTTGAACGATTCGGAAATAAATGGGCCGCGATGGCAATTACCGAGCCAGGTGCTGGTTCTGATTCGGGTGCCATTACCACTACAGCAACTCGGGATGGTGACTTCTGGGTATTGAACGGTGAAAAGATATTTGTAACCTGTGCTGATAGAAGTGAGGTGGTAGTTGTTTGGGCGACAGTTGATAAAAAGGCTGGCAAATCAGGTATTAAATCATTTGTAGTAGAGAAAGGAACTCCAGGATTTACATTAGAACATTTAGAGCATAAATTGGGTATCAGAGCCTCAGATACCGGAACCTTTGTTTTAAGCGATTGTAGAATACCCTATAACAACATATTAGGCGATCCAGAAGTAAAGATGTCCACTGAAGGCTTTAAAGGAGTGATGAAAACCTTTGATAATACCCGACCAATGGTTGCTGCTATGGCTACCGGTATAGCACGAGCAGCAGTAGAATTTACTAAAGAACAATTTGAACAAAAGGGATACACATTTGATTATAAGAAAAATACTGCAAATATTTCCGCAGTTGAACGTGAATTGTATATGATGGAGGCAAATGTAGAAGCAATGCGTCTTTTAACATGGCGTGCTGCATGGATGGCTGATAATGGTCAATTTAATAATCTTGAAGCTTCAATGGCAAAAGCAAAAGCCGGACGGTATGCAACACTGGTTACGCAGCGCTGCTGTGAGCTTTTAGGGCCTGTTGGCTATTCAACTCACTATTTAGCTGAAAAGTGGATGAGAGACAGCAAAATTATGGATATATTTGAGGGTACGGGACAAATTCAGCATCTTATTGTTGCCCGCAATGTACTGGAAATGTCAAGTAAAGAGTTAAAGTAATATAGATTTATAATCATTATCATTATTTCATAGGAGGTGTTTATGAATACTATCGATGATGTAAAGAACATTGCAGTTATAGGCTCAGGTGCTATGGGACATGGTATAGCACAGGTTTGTGCCCAAAATTGCTTTCCGGTTACCATGATTGATATTAAACAAGAGTTTTTAGATACTGCATTAAAAAAAGTTAAGGAAAGTTTAGATTTTTTAGAATCAAAAGGAAAACTGAACGGCACAGTTGATGAGGTGATGAAAAAAATAAATGTTACAACTGATATGAAAAAAGGGGTGTCTGATGCGCAGGTTATCATTGAAGCTGTACCTGAAAATATGAAGCTTAAACAAGAGGTATTTTCACAAGCTTCTGCTGCATGTGCTGCTGATGCAATATTAGCCACCAATACTTCAACGATGAGTATTACAGATATTGCAACTGCAGTAAATAATCCTGAGCGATTTGCCGGGATGCATTTTTTTAATCCAGTAACAAGAATGAAATTAGTTGAATTGATCTATGGTGCAAAAACATCAGAAAAAACTATCGATATATTGTATGAACTTGCCAAAAAGATTGATAAAATTCCTGTGAGGGTTTTAAAAGATAGGCCGGGATTTATTGTTAATAGAATCAATGCACCAAATCAGGCACTACTGAGCGCTATCCTTGATGAAGGGAAAATTCATCCTGCACAGATTGATGGTAAAATGAAGAAGATGGGTGTTAAAATGGCGCCTTTTGAAACAGCAGATTTTGTTGGACTTGATGTATTTTGTCATACTCTGGAATATTATGCACAGACACTATCGCCACAGTATAAGCCTGGAAAATTTTTAATGGAATGCTTATCCAAGGGAAATTTAGGAATGAAAAGTGGCAAAGGTATTTATGAATGGAAAAATGGAAGAGCGGTTATACCTGAAATGCCTGATACAGAAGAGATTACTCCGCTGCACCTTATGGCTGTACAGGTGAATGAAGCAGTCAAAGTATTTAAGGAAGGAATTGCCGCCAATGTTGCTGATATTGATGATGGTGTTAAATACGGAATGAATGCATTTGCTGGTCCTTTTGCTTTAGCATCTGGGGTGCAACCTCAACAATTGACAGATTGCCTGAATTATCTGTCGCAACGATATAAACTTGACATTTTAAAGCCAGAACCTGAAATAATTGATGGTTCATTTAAAACTATAGGAAGATAGGAGGTATGCTATGTCAGATGCAGTATTATTAGAACAAAAAGGAATGGTTGCAATTTTAACTATCAACAAACCAAAAGCAAACCAGTTGAGCCATGATGTTTTTGAAACAATGCGGAAATATCTTGATACCCTGGAAATTGATAACAACATCCGCGTGCTTGTTATTACTGGTTCGGGTGATAAAATATTTTGTGCTGGTGCTGATCTATCGCAGGGCTTTGGTGATTTCAGTGCAGTTGATTTTTTAAAGCGTGGTCAGGATATATGGAATAAGATAGAGGACTATCCTAAACCAGTCATTGCTGCAATAAATGGTCATGCATTGGGAGGCGGATGTGAACTGTCAATGGCATGCCACATACGAATAATGAAAAAAGGTGCTCGTATTGGTTTAACGGAAACAAATCTGGGGATAATGCCTGGGTATGGTGGGACACTCCGTTTGCCGCGCCTTGTTGGACGTGCTAAAGCCCTGGAAATGATACTTTTTGGAAAACAGTTAGAGGCAGATGAAGCTCTGGCTTTAGGTTTGGTACACAGAGTATATGATGAAGGATATATGGATGAGGTGATGAAATTTGCTGAAGAACTAACTAATCGTCCTCCATTGTCAATTAAGGCAATATTAAAAGTTATGTCTGCCGGTCCTTCTATGTCACCTGAAATGCACTTAAAGATGGAAAGAGAAGAATTAGCTAAATTATTTACCACAAAAGATTGTATGGAAGGGATGATGGCTTTTGCTCAAAAGCGAAAACCAGAATTCAAGGGTGAATAGATAAAGAGCTATAAAGAACCTCCTGCTTATGAAAACCTCACATTGTTTTGTGAGGTTTTTTTCTTGTTTTTAGAATTGTACTATTATAGTATGGCAAACGATGACATGTTCATCTGTTAATATTAACATTTAGCAATAATAATGTTAATAAATAAATGAATATCTAAAGGTTTAATTTTTACTACTATTGTGAGTATAGGATAATGGTAAAGTTGCTTTTTTTGGTTGTTGATTTGATGGGAAAAGCAATTGTTTGGAGTGCCCATAATTATTATGGAGAAACTTCTAATAAGTAGATGGTTGATGTTCTCTTATAGGCACATATAGTGCATAAATCAGGTTTATTGTTAGTATGAATAGTAAAAAACCTGATTTTTAGTGGTGCACATAATATTATATTTTTTTTGTTAAACTTTGAGGAGTCTACAATGGCTGGTACAGGTGTTAGAGAAAATGGCAAACAAAGAAGATTAATTATGGAAAAGTCTCAGGTTCTCTTCTGGGAAAAGGGGTATGCCGAAACAAGTATGAAAGATATTGCTAATGAATGTGGTTTCAGACCTGCAAATATATACAATTTTTTTGCAAGTAAAGAAGAGATACTTTTTTTTATTTTAAAAGAAGAGATGGAAGAAATTGTTAATCCTATACGGTTTCTGGAATATGAAGAAAATGATCCTTTACAACAATTACGCTTTCTAATAGAAATCCACGTAAAAATTACTTTAGGGGAGAAAAGAGCTTCCAAATTATTATTTGATACAGAACTCAGGAATCTTTCAGCAGAAAGAAGAAAAGTAATATTAGATTTACGCGATGATTATAACAGAATAGGATATTCAATACTAAAAAGAGGAATTAATAAAGGGTTGTTTAGAGCCATCGATGAAAAGATTGCGTTAAATCTGATTGCTTCTATGATAGTGAGAACACGCTTATGGTTTTCCCCTGAAGATTGGATGACAATTGAAGATTTGGTAGAATTTATTTTTCAATTTGCTCTTAAAGGGCTTTCAAAGTAGTTATAATTTTTTTATGGGAAAAAAAGAATGTATACGTTGTGGTGCATGTTGTTTTGTTGATATGGTTGCTTATGCAACACCAGAAGATTTTTTACGCTGGGAAAAAGAAAAAAGATATGATATACTTCATATAATAGAGAATGAAAACAGTATATGGGCAGGAGATCATTTAATATCAACGCGTGATGGACATTTAATTGGACGATGTCCTTTTTTGATAATGGAAAACAATGGGTTATATAGCTGCATGATTTATGATACAAGACCTGCTGTATGCAAGGATTTTGAACCTGGTGTTTCTATAATGTGCCCACTGTTTGCATTAAAAGAATAATAAATTGCCAATTAATAACTGAGCAGGATAAAAAAATGAATAAAAACTGGGCTGTTTCCATAATTATAGTAAATGGATTAATTTTTTTAGTTCAATTGTTATTACGTAATGTGTTTGTTCCATATGATATTGCCGGAAATGTTGTGTCAATTGATATTGTAACGTATTATCTGGGGCTAATTCCTCAATTGGTAGTTGAAAAATTATATATATGGCAAATTATTTCTTATATGTTTTTGCATAGCACATCAAGTTTTGCTCATATCCTTTTTAATATGTATGCGGTTTTTATTTTTGGTATGCCTGTTGAACGATTGTGGGGTAGTAAAAAATTTATAATATATTTTTTAATATGTGGTATAGGGGCTGGCGTAGCGATCTTTACGATAGCTCTCATAACTGGTGGTATGGGATATTATATACCTACAATCGGGGCATCAGGTGCTGTTTTTGGATTACTTTTAGCATTTGGCGTGTTATTCCCTAATGTTGAGATATTACTCTTTTTCATTATTCCGATTAGAGCAAGGACATTGGTCATACTTTATGGAGGATTGGAATTATTTTTAGAACTATCAGGGGGGGCAGACAATATTTCACATATTGGCCATTTAGGAGGGCTTGCAACAGGTATTCTGTATTTTATTGTTACTCGCAAGCATGCTATCCGCTATAAAACAAAAGGATTTGTTGCAGCACAGATGAAAAAAGAAACTATTCCCGATAAACCGGATGTTAATTATAAAAGGGAAGCAGAACTACAAAGGGCAATAGTACAAAAAATCAGGGAGCATGGAGTTGAAAGTTTAAATGACGATGAAGTTCAATATATACGCTATAAAGAGATAATGATTGATATAGAGGAAGAGGAGGTACCCTGTGATTTACAAATATTTTTAGATGACAATTGTAACGATTGTGAGAACAGAGACGCATGTTTTATAAAAATTGTGAAATCATTTAAGAAAGAATAGAATACACCAATAAAATGATTTTGATAATGTAAAATTAATCTTTACAACAAAATTGTAGTATACTAACAATGTACAAGTTTTAAAAAATTAATATTTATATAAAGATTCTTCTTGCTGGATAATGTAAAAAATATGATTATCATTTTTGTAATGATAATAACAAAATTTTATTAGAAGGGAGAATTGCAATGACAAAACGCGTATATCTGTTTGGCGGTAATGTTACTGAAGGTACTGCTGACATGAAAAACTTATTGGGTGGTAAGGGCGCAAACCTGGCAGAAATGGCAAGAATTGGAATACCGGTGCCGGCAGGCTTTACAATTACTACAGAAGTATGTAATGAATATTATAAAAACAATCAAAAATTGACGGAAAGTTTAAAAGAAGAGGTTACAGAAGCATTGCGTCAGGTTGAAGGGATAATGGGTGCTAAGTTTGGCGATCATTCCAATCCATTATTGGTTTCGGTTCGTTCAGGTGCTCGTGCTTCAATGCCTGGAATGATGGATACTATTTTAAATCTGGGTATTAATGAGGATGTCATAAAAGGTCTTGTGAAAAAGACAGGAAATGAACGTTTTGCATGGGATTCATACCGCAGATTTATCCAAATGTATGGTGATGTTGTTTTAGGTCTTAAACCAGAAAGTAAAGATGAACATGATCCATTTGAAGTTATAATGGATGAATTAAAAGAAAAAAGAAATGTAAAAAATGATCTTGATCTAACTGTTGAAGATTTAAAAGAGCTTGTAGCAAGCTTTAAAAAACTTATACAGGAAAAACTTAAAGTGACCTTCCCTGATGATCCTTATGAACAACTCTGGGGAGCTATAGGCGCTGTATTCCGATCATGGAACAATGAACGTGCACGACTCTATCGGAAGATGAATAATATTGATGATAGCTGGGGTACTGCTGTCAATGTGCAGGCAATGGTGTTTGGTAATATGGGAAATGATTGTGCAACAGGTGTTGCATTTACGAGGAATCCAGCAACAGGAGCAAAAGAATTTTTTGGCGAATATTTAATTAACGCTCAAGGTGAGGATGTGGTTGCTGGTATCAGAACACCGTTACAGATAACACTGGAAGGGTCGCGACGTTGGGCACGAGAAAATAACATCTCTGAAGATGAACGTAAGAATAAATATCCTTCACTTGAGGAGTACATGCCTGAAGCATATAATGAGCTTGTTAATGTATATAAGACCCTCGAAAAACATTATCGTGATATGCAAGATATAGAATTTACCATACAAAATAAAAAATTGTGGATGCTGCAAACACGTAATGGCAAAAGAACAGCTCGCGCGGCTATCAATATTGCAGTTGATATGGTTGAAGAAGGTTTAATTACAAAAGACGAAGCAGTACTAAGAGTTGATCCTCAATCATTAGATCAGCTATTACATCCAACATTTGATCCAAAAGCTCAGCGTAAAGTGATTGCTAAAGGTCTACCTGCGTCACCAGGGGCGGCAACAGGGAAGATTGTATTCAATGCTGAAGATGCACATGATTGGAAGGGGCGTGGTGAAAAGGTTATTTTGGTACGAATAGAAACATCTCCGGAGGATCTTAAGGGAATGAATGCTGCAGAAGGGATTTTAACAGCACGAGGTGGCATGACTTCTCATGCTGCAGTTGTAGCTAGAGGTATGGGTAAATGCTGTGTATCAGGGTGTGGAATGCTGGATATAGATTATACTAAACGGCAGATAAAAGTTGATACTACAATTCTTAAAGAAGGAGATTATATCTCAATTGATGGGTCAACAGGGGAAGTGATGCTTGGAAAAGTTGCTACTATGGAACCTGAAGTAACAGGAAAATTTGGTACTATTATGCAGTGGGCGGATGAAATAAGGAAATTAAAGGTAAGAACAAATGCAGATACTCCGCATGATGCCAGGGTGGCACGAAATTTTGGGGCTGAAGGAATTGGGCTTTGTCGTACGGAGCATATGTTCTTTGAAGGTGATAGAATAAAAGCTGTTCGTGAAATGATATTGGCCCCTACCTATGAAGGCAGAAAAAAAGCTCTTGATAAATTATTGCCAATACAACGTGAAGATTTTTATGGTATATTTAAAGCTATGGAAGGTCTTGGCGTAACAATACGTTTACTTGATCCACCACTACATGAGTTTTTACCTCAGGATATAGAAACACAGAAAGAGATGGCAAAAGAGTTAGGTGTTACTGTTGATGATGTAAAAGCAAAAATTGAAGAACTTCATGAATTTAATCCAATGTTAGGACATAGAGGGTGCCGTTTGGGGATAACATTCCCTGAAATCACTGAAATGCAATCACGTGCAATATTTGAAGCAGCGTGCCAGCTGGTAAAAGAAGGCATTGATGTTAAACCGGAAGTTATGGTTCCTTTAGTTGGACATGTTAATGAACTTATCATGCAAAAGGAAATAATAATAAAAACGGCTGAAGTAGTTATGAAAGAAATGGGAGTAACAGTTAAATACATGGTTGGTACAATGATAGAAGTTCCACGAGCTGCTATAACAGCCGATGAGATAGCAAAAGTTGCTGAATTTTTTTCGTTTGGAACTAATGACTTAACCCAGATGACCTTTGGATTTAGCCGTGATGATGCTGGAAAATTTTTAAAAGAATATGTTGATAAGAAGATATTATCTAATGATCCATTCAGGGTTATTGATCGAGATGGTGTAGGACAGTTAATAAAAATGGCATGTGAAAAAGGTCGTTCAGTGAATCCAAACCTAAAATTAGGTATTTGCGGGGAGCATGGTGGTGATCCAAGTTCCGTTGAGTTTTGTCATGTGGTTGGTCTGGATTATGTAAGCTGTTCACCTTTTAGAGTTCCCATTGCACGGTTAGCTGCAGCTCATGCTGCTATCCGTTTTCCAAAATGATGTTTGTAGAGAACGTCTATCTATGAATTATAATAGATAGACGTTCTATTAGTTTGCAGGAGGTTCAGATAACTATGCGATTATTAATTGTGATAATTTTAACACTTAGTAGTATTGCACCGGCATATGCTCAATATGATAAGGCTGTAAAGCAATTTGAGCAGGGTAATTATGATGCGGCGTTAGCTGAGATAGCATCTAATCTTGATGTATCACAAGATTTTGAACCAAATTCCCTCAATTATAATTTGCGTTATTTAGCTGGACATATTCATGCAAAAAAAGGTAACTATGAATCCGCTTTAGCACATTTAAAACGGTGTGCTGAAATTAAAAAAGATACCATCGATCCAATTATTGATATTGCTTTTATATATATTGATAAAAAAAGTTATACTGATGCTATTACATGGGCAAGGAAAGCTATTCAAATAAAACAATCAGCTATAGCTTATTATATATTAGGATTATCGTTTTCAGGGATTCAATCGTATTGGCAAGCAAAAGAGTATTTAGAAAAAGCTATTGCAATTGATCCTGAGATGTATTATGCATATAATGAATTAGGGAATGTATTAATGCATCTGGGTAAATTAAGTCAGGCTCAAACTGCTTATTCTGCTGCGTATGCACTTTATCCCTCTTCAGCATATATATGTAATAATTTAGCACTGTGTTATGCTAAATCAGGAGATATCAAAAAAGCTAAAGAAATGATTGGGAAAGCACATACATTCGATGCATCAAATACAATCATAACGGCAAATTACAATAGAATTATTAACGTAGCGAACAAATAATTTACGTTGCAAGTGTATTACGGTGTTTATCAAATGTAATTAATAACAGGTTAGGTACTTAAGTATTTTCTATATCGTATTCCTGATAGTGAATTAATAAATAACTATACTTATTTATATCCTGCTTTTTGTATCCATCCTATTATATAACAAAAAGAAAGAGCAATTATCAGTTATAGAAAGCATATCCAGCAGAAACATGAAAAAGTATAGAATCAATAACAGCACTTTTTTTGTTATAAAAAATTTGATGAGTTTGTGGATTTTCTGCATTAGGGGTAGAAGAAAATGTTATATTATTACGAACCCATTCTCCCCCAAGTTGTATAACAAGGCCACCACTAAAAAATATGCTTAACAGTAAATCAACACCATAGGTTAAGCTGGTAAATTGTTCTGAAGGTGGGCCGTCATAACCATCCAGTAGTTCTTTTGCTATAGGAGTGGGATTATATTGCGAAAATGCTATACCAATTAAAGGAGACAGAGCTATATCCCATGGTTTCCGAGATGTCATATGAAAAGAGGGACCTAAATAGATAGAGTAATCACTATATAATGTTTTTTTCCATGATTTATAGTCAGAACCAAAATTTGTGTTTTGTATTATTATAGACCTTCTTAATTTAGAACGGATACCTATATAATCTGCAGGCATATATTCACCAGAAATTGTTATTCCAAATGCCAGATGGGAAAGATAGATAAGCTTTGAGGTTTCGGGTGTAAGTTGATACGATGATTTTTTTGTGAATTTTTCTTCTGCTGTTATAAGATTGCCATAAGGCATGCCAATTGAAACAGCACCAAGTATAAGAAGCTGATCCTTATGCATCCCTTCGGGGGGTTTATCCAATTCATCAAATTCGGATGAAAATAAATTGGAAAATGGTACAGCTATAAATAAAAAAAACAATGAATAAAAAAAAGTTATTAATAAATATTTCATTTATTTTTATCATTTTCCATAATGAGTAGTATTTTTTTAACCAGTTGCTTTGCTATATCATCATATTGTGAACTTTCAACTAATATATCATTGGTGTCCCAGATTAATGTAAGTCCACAACAGTATTGTGCTCTATAGCGCCAATCCCATGCTATGCCTGGTTCCTTACGCACTGTAAGAAGAATCTCGCCATTTTCAGTATTAATAGCTTTGAGAGTAAATGTATCAATACAGTTAGGTTCATATTTATTTTTACGATATGCCTGGAGTGCTGTACCTCGACCGATTATTATTACATCAGCACCAAATAATTTTCCTAATTTTATAGCCTGTTTTTCGTCAATTAATCCGGAAGCCTGCAATTGCTGCTCCTGCAATATTTTTTCAATTGCTTCTCTTTCAATTGTTGCTACCTTGCCACTTTTAAAAAATTGATGGGAGATAGCATCGGCAAATTCATTGCCCCAATCAGCTCCGGTTATCTCAAAGGGTAAAACTGCAACACGCTTCATTCTTTTTTGAATGATCTGTTTGTTGGTATATGCTACATCTATGCTGGTACATGAAAATAAAGAAATTAAAAGTATTAAGCTAATAAATTGTAATTTTTTCATAATAGAACCTTTTGAATTATTTAAATAAGTTTATAAATTATTTAATTATACCATTTGAATATAAATTTTGGCAAATATTATTTTATTAGATTATTAATTATTAATATGCTATTTACTTGATTCCTTTTTATTGTAAGATTCAGTGATAAAACCGATTATAAATATGTATAGTATAATAAAAAAATACAAATAATGAAAGGATTATGATAGATTTGAGTATTAGAATACAATGCCATATTTTACAATATATTAGAGTTGCAACCATTATACTTCTTATAACTTTAATTTCGTCTTGTACTAATAGGCAAATAACTAACAATTATAACAATCCAGTTGTATCTTTTTTTTCACATTATGTGTGCGATATGCAAAATGCAACTAAAATTATTATCAAATATGAACTTATTTCCAATTTGACTCATCTGCTTATAATGGATAATGGTGGGAATAAATATTACTTACTGGAACATGAACATATTACCGAAATGCTCAATAATGTTACCCATAAGCTTTATGATGATCTTATAATTACTAATAATGCCTATCAGGTTGTTTACTCGATGCAAAATAAAAATTATTATGGACGCAGAATATTTGATATATCGCCTCAATTACAGCAATGTTTAATGAAATGCAATTACAATGATATATCTATCTGTGAACCATCTGAATATCCTGTGATGTCAGGAAATTTTAACTTTTGTGTTGTTTATCCTATTACGTCTAACGAAAGAAATAAAGGTTTTCTTATCGGATTTATTAATAAAATCAAGCTTTATGATGTTTTACCAGAAGATGCAATAATTGTGGATAAATACGGAATGGTTATAATAAAACCTGAGAAGAGTATTTTAAAAACTATACCCATACCTGATTTACAAAATAATTATGTTACATTTGAACAAAAGCAATATGCAATAATTGAGATTAAATATAAAAATATTGAATGGTATTTGTTATCTCCGTAACGGTCACTGTATATTTTTTATAATATCCTTGATGGTATATATGTTTTCAGTATTATCGATATCAATATTTGCTTTAACCAGAGCTCTTGCAATGTTTATTAAACAATTATCGTTTAAGGTTTTAATATCATTCATTAACATCATATCAATAATACCAGGCAAAAGAAGATATGAGTTTTCTATATTAAGATATTCGTTTGCTTTAACACCTCTTTCTTCAGATATTAACATATCAAAATGAATGGCTGGATTAGACAATACTAATTGTCCTTTCTGAAGCTTATAATAATCGATATTTTCACAAATATCTGATACAAACAAAAGTATATCTGCATTTTCAAAGACATTATCAGTGCTGGTTGCTATACCGCTTTCCTTTTCAAAATAGTAAAGGTTTTTTTCATTAGGATCAAAACCTAATACTTTGCTACACCCAATACTGTTTAACAATCGAGTACATCGAAGTAAAGATGTTGTTACACCAATGAATCCAACAACGGAATCTGATAATTTGATGTTATGCAACTTCAATAGATTCATTATTTTTACAGTAATATAAAGTGGTATCTCATCAAATTCTCTATTAATAATAGGGGGTGTTACCTCACTCATCTGATGGAATAATGATATATCTTCTATGTTATTCATAATGGCAACACGCATTAAGGCATAATTGCCTGAAACAGAATAAAGTGTTTTTATAATATCTTCTTTTGATTTATATTTCAACAAAAGGGGTTGAGGATTATAATTATTGCAATGGCTAATAATGAGTGAATCACGTTCGATCAGGAGATAATTATATATTTCATCTGGTTGCAATTCATTTTTTTCTTCATTTAGGATAATCATCCCAATATTTTTTGATATACCTGTGTATCGATAGGTATCTTTTGTTATGGTATTATCTTTAATCAACTCAAAATATCCCAGAACTTTGCCCTCAAATTCATCTGGAGTTTCAAATGGTATCTTGCTTGAGACTTTAAGCAGACCACCATCTATGCCTTGATTCATAATGTCACTGCATTCTATGAGTGTGCATTCTTTCGTTATCCATTGTAATATTTTTTCTTTAAATAATCTTCTATCAGTATAAACAAGTTCTGCTTTATATATTTTATAGTTTTGTTCAGATGATAAATAATTAATGCTTTGAATGGTACAATCTGCTTGGATGACTTTTTGAATAAATAATAAAAAATTTTTATCATCACATCGGAAGGTTAGAGTAATATATAATTTCATATTTCCTCCAAAAAAAAGCAATCATTATCATTGTTTTATCGGGAAAAAATTGCTAATAATAAACATTTATCTACTTTCAGTAAAGCTAAACCCATCAAAGTGTCCTTATAAAAGGGAATGCATAACTACTACTATCTTTGTAATACTGTATGTATATAATGGATTGTTTGTTCTACCTTTTTCATAATATCGGCATTTTCTATATCATTTTTGCTATTTATGTTTGGTAATAATAAGAAGTTGTCCTCATCATAGTGATACTGCAATGAATTGAAATAATGTCGTAATGTAATTTTCCCCGGCATAAACATATCATAATAATTCCCACCACCAATTAATATAGCCATTGCATGCTGTTTTTTTTGTGATGGATTATTCTTATAGTATTCCCAGAAAACCTGGCAGCGGTCGATAATCGCTTTTAGAGGTGAAGGAAGATGCGAAAAATACAATGGTGATGCAACAATCATTAATGTACTTTGTTGTATGGTAGCGTAAAGCATATCCATATCGTCGTGGAAAATACAGCCAAATTCATTATGGCAAAATCCACAGTCTATACATGGATGTACATGTAGTTCATAGGCAAAATGTATTGCTTTTGTTATGTTCGATAGTTCCTTAAAAAGTAATTGCAAAATTGCAACAGTATTTCCTTCTTTATGAGGACTTCCGCAAAGAACAACCACATCATAATTAGTCTTCTTTGATTCTTGCAAAGATCATTCTCCCTGCGGTTGTTTGGAGTACTGAAGTAACTATCACATCGACCGTTGAATTTAACCGTGATCTCCCATTTTCCACTACTACCATAGTCCCGTCATCAAGATATCCAATTGCTTGATTGGGGTCTTTCCCTTCTTTTATTAATGAAACAGACATTTCTTCACCCGGTAGCACTATTGGCCTGAGGGCGTTTGAAAGCTGGTTAATATTTAAAACTTTAACGCCATGGAACTCAGCAACTTTGTTTAGATTGAAATCATTGGTAATAATTTTTGCAGTCATAAGCTTGGCTAATTTGACCAATTTTGCATCAACTTCTGAAACTTCGGGAAAATCAACATCAGAAATTTTTACTAAAATTCTCTGATCCTTCTGCATTTTATTGAGTATGTCTAAACCTCGTCTTCCTCTATTACGCTTAATAGAATCAGATGAATCAGCTATCATTTGCAATTCATTCAATACAAAATTGGGAATCACAAGAATACCTTCAATAAATCCAGTATCACAGATATCTGAAATACGACCATCTATAATGACGCTGGTATCAAGAATTTTATATGATGCGCCATCCCTTGCTTCGTCACGTTTTACAGGAACTATCGCATCAAAAATTGCAATATCCTCACAATTTATTATAAAAAATAATACGGATCCAAATCCTATAATGTGGTAAATAATGGCACTTATAATGTTTACCGTGTTTGGTTGCATGGTAAGGGGTAATGATTTAAATGCTATCACTAAAAGATGCGCAAAGATGAGTCCTATAAAAATGCCAACCAGCGCTGCAATAACCATCCTTGTTGAGATAGTATGTGAAATATATTCTATTGCAATAATGAGTATAAGTGCTATAGCAGATGCAATCACAGCAGCTATTATGGCTGATTGCAATGAAATTTGGAAAAAATATAAACCGGTAACAACAGCTGAAGTAATAATAAATAAAAAACGTATAATTGCTATCATGGATATACTGACTCCTTTATATATATTAAAATAAAATTTTGATAAAAAAAACATTATGGATCCATAAAGTTAAATATTTTATAAATAAAGTGACTGATACAAAAATTATAAACTGTAGTGAGCAATTATGAGGAAAGTGCATCTGATACAATGTTGCCTGCTTCATCAACATCAATGTCCTTTGCTAAAGCTATCTCATGTATCATGAGCTGATAAGCATTCTCGTAAAGCTTTCGCTCCATTATAGAAAGCTCTTTATCTTTTCCACGTTTATATAGATCCCTGGCAACCTCAGCCACTGCAAATATTGATCCACTTTTAATCTTATCAACATTGTTTTGATAACGAATTTTCCAGTCATCCTCGGTCTCAATGTCTGTTTGGCGTAACAGATTTAATACTTTTGTTACATCCTTTTTTGGAATAACCTTCCTCAACCCTATGGACTCTGCCTTTGCGGTAGGAATCATAACCTTCATGCCACTGTTGATGATTGTTATAAGATAAAATTCATTCCTTTTGTTTAATACTACCTTTTTTTCGATAGCGTTTATGATACCTACCCCATGTAAAGGATACACTATCTTATCACCTATTTTAAACATAGGATACCCTCAAAATAAATTAACCCACATTTATTATAACGTATAAATTAATAATTTTAGCACATAATTTTAATAAAATCAAGTAGAAAATTTTTTTTAAGAAAGTATTATCGGCTAGTAATAGAGTTTGTTATTTGATTGTGAAATTTGACAATAGCTATTAATCCTCATTTTTTAAACCTTCTTTTTCCATATATTGTTCAAAAACAGATTTCATATTATAGTGTATTCCATTACAAATGCAACGAGGAGTTCCGCCAGGTATCATTAAATCACTGATTAATTCATGACAATTTGGACCAGGTGCACAGCCTGAATATTTACAGGTAGCACCATAAAAAACATCTTTTGGTTGAGCTGGCCATTGAGGATCCGGCATTCCATTGTAAACTTCCTTCATGTAAAATCCCCATATGGGCGCTGCTACTGCTGCACCAGCCTGATGTCGTCCCAATGACATAAAAGGTTTATCATATCCAACCCAAACAACTGTTGCAATATCAGGAGTAAAACCACAAAACCATGCATCTGTCCAGTTTTGAGTAGTGCCTGTTTTGCCTGCACATTTTTTGTCAAATTTTGCAATTAAGCGCAAAGCCTCAGTAGGTGTACCTCCTTCGGCAACAGTCTGCATTAATGATGTCATTATATAATTTACATTTTCAGGAATAATCTGAATTGAACCGTTTGCTTCTTTTGCTGCAATTATATTGCCAACATCTTCTTCAATATTTTCTATTTCGTTGCCATCTCTATCGGTAATATAACGAATGGAAAATGGAATGACATCCCTCCCTCTGTTAGCATAAATCGCATATCCTGTTGCCATTTCTAATGGTGTTAATTCTGAACTTCCTAAAGCTAATGATGGCCCGGGATGGAAGCGTGAAGGAGAAACCTTTAATACGCGTGATGCAAAATCTATGATAGTATCTGCACCTATGATATCATATATCCGTACTGAAATTACATTGATTGATGCGGCAAGAGCCCTCCTTAAATGAACCATTCCCATAAATTCGCCTTCATAGTTATTCGGGCTCCAGGTGCTTCCCTGAGCATCAATATCAACAATAGGTGCATCTGGAAGAGCCATGGCTGTATTAATTAATTTTGACTCAATACCTGCACCATAAACAAATGGTTTAAATGCTGATCCAGGCTGACGGCGAGCCTGAGTTGATCTGTTATATTGATTGCTCACAGCAAATTCTGATCCACCAACCATTGTCGTTATATATCCAGTTTTAGGTTCAATAGCTATAAGAGCCCCTTCAACTTTTAATGAAGAAGAAATCCCACTGGTTACTATCATAAATTTTTCAATATCATTATGCATTGCATCAACATTGCATAATAACGCTAAAAGCTCCATTTCATTCAACAGATTATCAACCATATATTTTTTGAATATTGTTTCTGTATCACTTTTGACGATAATTCTGGGTAAATTAAAAAGAAGTCCTAATTGCTGGTATACAGAGAATAATCCTCTATCAACAGCTCCTGAAAGATATTGATTGGCACGAGCAGATATCTCATTTTGCCTGGTTAAACCTTCCACAAGATATTTTTCACCTGCTTGTTGTCGTTTCAAGTTTAATGTGGTATATACTTGCAATCCTTCATTATACACTACATCCTTGCCATATCGGGAAATAAGTATCTGACGTACATAATCTGTAAAAAATGGGGCATTATCCACGATTTTTGAATATGCGGTTTTAGTAGGAAATTCAGTTTTTATGGTATCAACAAAAATGGGCCAGAAAGAGGTATATACTTCTTTAGCTTTTTCATTAGTTAAATAGCCGCAGTCAACCATTCTGTTTAAAATATCCCAATTTTTAATATAAGCATTACGGGTATTCATAAATGGGGAGTACCGACCAGGAGCTGAAGGTAATGCAGCTAAAACGCTTCCTTCGGCAAGGCTAAGAAATCTAACCTCTTTATTGAAGAAAAGCTCAGCAGCAGATGCAATCCCATAACATCCGTGTCCTAAATAAATTTGGTTAAAGTACATTTCAAGAATTTCATCTTTGGAGAATTTCTTTTCAATTTGCAATGTTAAAACTAATTCTAATGCTTTACGGGTAAATGTTCTTTCGCCTGACGTAAAAAGCCGTTTTGCCAATTGCTGGGTAATGGTTGAGCCGCCCTGTGCAATTTTAAGAGAAATAATATTTTTAACCATTGCCCGTGTCATTGCCATAGGACTTATTCCTATATGCGTATAGAAGTCCTGATCCTCAGTTGCAACAAACGCCCTTATCAATGTTTTTGGAAGTTCTTCAAATGATACTAAATCACGTTTTTCTTGAAAAAGTTCGGCAATAAGTTCACCGTTAACATCATACAGTTTAGTAGGAACACTTGGCTGGAAACGCTTTAGATTATCTATACCAAGACAATTTTGTACCTGAGCAACAATATACCCAAAAAGCAAACCGCCGATGAGTGATACTACTATAATCCCGTAAAACCATGTGCGTGTGTCATGCATGTATTTAATTATAAACTGTTTAAAACTGTTTAAGCAGGCTTTCAAACGCTCTTTCACGTTGTTCTGACCTCAATTATTTATTATATTACTATAGCTTAGTTTAGCATTCAAATGGATAGTGGTATCAAGTTATTTACTGAGAATGAGTTTTGTACATCCGAACAATATAGCCAATAATTATTAATACTATCGCTACAGCTAAAACAACTGCTGCTCCATAAGCCAAAAAGCCTACTATAAAGCTTATTAATTTAAATAATAGCGGGATAATATAGCGAAAGGTTATATATCCCACAGCAACTATTCCCGCTATTATTAATATATAATGTGTGTACTTATTCATACTGTGCATGCTTTTAATATCTAAGGCCTTTCTTTTACCGTAACAAATAAGTAGATTTTTTGTTTATTACGCCATACGCCAACTTTTAAGGTTTTGCCAATAGGTGTCTTGTTAACAATTTCTATAAGATCTTCATATGATTTGATATTTTTATCATCAACTGATATAATGACGTCACCTGGTTGTATACCAGCTTTTTCAGCAGGGCTGTTTTCCATAATACCACCAACAAGAGCACCTTCAGTATTTTTAAGCCCCAATTCGTTTGCATATTCCTCTGTCAATGGAACTATCTGTACGCCAATATAGCCGGTTTTAACTTTTTTATACTTCTTTAACTGCTCTAAAATAGACTTAGCCGTATTAATAGGGATTGCAAATCCAATCCCCATATAGCCACCACTCTGGGAATAAATCATGCGGTTAATGCCTATAACCTCCCCATTAATATTAACCAGAGGCCCACCAGAATTTCCGGGGTTAATTGCTGCATCAGTCTGTATATGCGACTGTGAACCACCCATCATATCTACATCCTTTCGGCTTGTAGCACTAATAACTCCAACAGTAAATGTACGGTCCAACCCAAAGGGATTTCCAATAGCAATTGCCCAATCTCCAACCTTTACTTGATCAGAGTCACCTAAAAAAACAGGTTCAAGCTTATCGCCAGGATTTATTTTCAGTAATGCCAAATCTGTTCTCTGGTCATATCCAACAATTGTAGCTTCGTACTCTTTATTTTTAACCTTTACCTTTACTGAATCAACATTCGCAATGACATGGTAGTTAGTACAGATATAACCATCGCTTGATAGAACAAAACCACTCCCCAATCCGGAACGTTTTTGTTTACGTGATTTTTGTTGGGGAATCCCAAAAAATTGGCGGAAAAAGGGATCATCAAAAAAAGGGTTTGGAGGCAACTCAACCACCTGTTCGGTTGTAATAAAAACTACCCTGTCCTTATATAGTTCATAGATTTTCCTGAAAGCATCTTGAATCTCAATAGCACGAGCTGTTTCCTGATGCCCCTTCAATGGTGAACTGCTATTATTGCCAAATACTGAAGGTTCGCTATTTGAACAGGAAAAATTATTAAAAACAAAGAAAACTACACCAATGAGAAGTATACATGGAACTATCTGTAATATTTTTCTTTTCATTAGTTATCTCCTAATTACTATAAATTATTAAATCAAAAGTTATTGTATAATAGGGACTTAATTTATTCAATAATATATGGTAAAATAAAAATTAATAAAAAATATACACCATAATAATATATATTATCATTGTCAATATATAATAGAAATATTTATATTACAACGATTTCTTTCAACAAGCTGTAGTGTTCATTAATCTGTTTAATCATCGCCATATCACCGTTATACCTATCGGGATGGTATTTTTTTACCAGTTCCCTGTAACGCTTCTGTAACAATGATCTGTTACAGGTATCTATTGCATTAAATTGAAAGAAAAATAAAGCCTTCTCCACCTCCTTGAGACTGGCAATATATTTCTTAAAACCATGGTAAACCTTGTTGAGCTCAACTGAAAATTCATAATTAATATTATATGAATCACAATAAAATTTCATTAATGGATCATAGAGGCAATTATGATTGTATGGTTCATAAAATTCATAGTGAAACGAGCAATATATTCCATCAACTGTTTCTCTATTACAAAAGGCATCGCACCAGGGATCATAATGAATACACGCATTGTTTGTGGGATAGCTTCGTATAACAATATCCATAGGATGGATATATACCATTAAGTGAAAATATTGTGGGCAGGTCTTAATGGTATATAAAGCATGAAACAGTGAAAAATGCCTGCGGTATAGTGAGGGATTATCTCCATTACATAGAGGATCAACACATTCGCGTATAACCACTGATTCCAGTGCAGGGTGTGACAAATTGAGGCAATATGCAATCAATTTGTCTTCAGGAATAATTATGAGCTTATTCATCAAAGGGTCCCTTTTTATATCGGCTGGCATCTTTTTTTTCTTTCTCGATAATATCTTTAAAAATGATAGAAAAATCATGTGATCCATCGATCTGTATCTGTTCCATGGGTACTTTGTTATCATCATTTTTTTTGCACGATACCCCAAAAAACAGAATAGATATTATTAAACAAATTACTATCTTCTTCATAGAGTATAATCCATTATATAAATATATTCTTATATTTACAAACATACAACACATGTTGTAATTTTTCAATATTGATTTTTTTGATCTTCAAAATTTTACTGTTGACATTATTAATTCCATATACTACACTTACTGGTGATCAGGGAGGGGATTACATGAGGATATCAAATGATTTGCCTGTACCGTCAATGATGGTCCCATCAACAGGCAGAAAAACAGGTGTGCCTGTTGCACAAGTAAATAATGTACAGCATCATGTATCGTTGCAAAAAACGATTTCTGCATATACGGTTGTCCAGGAAGCTCATAAGCTTGTTACTATGGCTCTTAACATTTCGTTTGAACTTATACAAAAAGCTTATTCTAAAGAATCCAGTTATACAGAAATAATTGCTAAACTTGCTACCATAGACAGCTATTTTAACAGGTTATCACCTGGTACAGCAAATGTTCCTGCTATCCCACCTGCTGATGTTGTTGCAGGATCATCTCAAGAAATTACTCAACTACAGAAAGCGGTTGCTAACAATGATATAAAAACAATGAATGCTATACATAATAGTTTAATTAATAACTCACAAATACTTGAAAGCTATAAGCAAACACTATCACGTGCTTTAGGAGTTGCCGATAACGATAGTCCTGATATAAAAGTTATTAAGAAAATTATAGAAGACAATGCATCAAACGCTTTTATGGTTCATCAACCGTTACATCATGACAATGTTAAAAAGTTGTTATCATAATTATTGATTATTGTGAAAGGGTGGAATATGGAGCTTTTTGACGGTTTTATAGCGGCAATAGCATCAGAATTTAAAATGAAGTTCAATAAAACTTCAGAGGGTGCATATACAACGACGATAGAATTTGAAAATAACCGATCTCAGGAGATATTAATTACTCTTAATAAAGATGAATCTGGAGATAGAATAATTAATTATTATTCTGTAATTGGGACAATCAAGAATGAATCTTTTGAATTATATAAATTTTCATTAAAACTCAATAGTACTTTTGACTATGGCGCTTTGGCATTATTAAATGATACACTTATTTTACGTAATTCTTTATTGCTTAAAGATTGCGACCCTCAGCGGTTTATGAAATCGCTTGTTTATATTGCTGCAAAAGCTGATGAATTAGAGGAGATGTTAATTACCAGAAATATTTATTAATCAAGCTTGCTTGATAGTTTGTTACCTAATTCTGCAATATATTTGTAATTATTTATATCATCAGCAAATAACATAATTGCTATCTGCCCTTTTATTATCAAAACTATCCTATCCTTATTATATTTATAGAATTCCTGAATTTTTTTTATCTCGCTTGAAGCAGATGTTTGATCCTTAAACATGAGCACATAACATACTATATCATCACCAAATGGCCGTGATGATTCTGACATTATTGCAACATACATGTTTTTGATATTATATGGATTGCCCTCAGGATAAAGCTTGCCAGCTAAAAACTGGATACCTTCAGTGCTAACAATACAGGGATTTTCCGGGAATACCTTTTTTGCAAACTGTGGTATTTCCCCAAACATGAACCCAGCAGGAATATCTTCAGAAGATATTCGTAATGTATTAAAGGTAGTGGTGTCATCTGAATAAACCATGCCAGGTAATACTATTTCTATAGTCATAAAGAGTATTAAGCTCAGTATTGCTGGAATTTTATTTATAACCATACTTCATACCTCTTTGTAGTTAATATAGTGTAACTATCGGTAATACCATCTCAAAGTACAATTTAAATTTTTGCGTAATATTTATACTATAGTGATTTATATAAATATATGTTTAGTGTTTCATTTTTTTTTGTTACGTGACATAATTATGATTGACTTTTTTATTTTATTATTCTAACGTAATATACAAAAACATATCTTATCAAGCTAATAATAACCATCGCATTGTGTGCTATACAGTGATCGTGTTGGTTTATTTCTTTTTTGGGAGTCTTTATATGTCAGATGTAATAACAACAACCCCTCAGTTTATAAGGAAACGTGATGGCAGAATAGTGCCATTTGATATTGAAAAGATCACAGAAGCAATCTTTAAAGCAGCAAAAGCAGTTGGTGGTACCGATAGGAATGCAGCAGTACATATTGCCGAATCAGTTGTTGATATATTATCCATATTGTATAAGGATGAACATATCCCGACGGTAGAAAATGTTCAGGATTTAGTTGAAAAGATGCTCATTGAGAAAGGGCATGCTAAGGTAGCTAAAGCATATATCCTCTACCGTGAACAGCACAGAAAGATACGAGAAAGTAAAGACCTTCTTAATGAAGGAATCCAGCTCATTGAAGATTATCTTGATAGGTCAGATTGGCGGGTAAATGAGAATAGTAATATGAGTTATTCTCTTCAGGGATTAAATAACCATATTGCTTCTGCAATTACTGCAAAATACTGGCTTGAACGTATTTATCCACCTGAG
This sequence comes from Spirochaetota bacterium, assembly GCA_029548025.1. The sequence continues at coordinate 12,746 of JAKPOE010000271.1, read as the reverse complement.
ATACGCGATGCTCATACCAATTGTGATCTGCATCTTCATGATTTAGGTTTGCTGTCGGCTTACTGTGTAGGCTGGGACTTGCGAGATTTATTATTAACTGGTTTTGGAGGAGTTCCCGGAAAGGTTGAAAGCAGGCCGGCAAAACATTTCCGAAGCGCATTGGGGCAGATAGTCAATTTTTTTTATACATTACAGGGGGAATCAGCCGGTGCACAGGCATTTGCAAACTTTGATACGTACCTTGCGCCATTTATACGGTATGATAATCTGGATTATGCAGGTGTTAAGCAGTGTCTCCAGGAATTCATCTTTAATATGAACATACCAACTCGTGTAGGATTCCAGACGCCATTTACCAATGTTACCATGGATCTGACCGTACCTCGCTCAATTGCCAATGAACATGTCATTATTGGTGGAGAAAGTATGGATGCAATCTATGCTGAATTTCAGAAAGAGATGGATATATTTAATACTGCTTTTGCAGAATGTATGTTTGAGGGTGATGCGCGACACCGAATTTTTACATTTCCTATACCAACGTATAACATCACAAAAGATTTTGATTGGGATAATCCTTCCATACATCTTTTATGGGAGATAACCGCTAAATATGGTATCCCATACTTTGCAAACTTTGTAAATTCTGATATGGATCCTGATGATGCCCGCTCGATGTGTTGCCGATTAAGGCTTGATAATCGTGAACTGCGAAAACGAGGTGGTGGGCTTTTTGGAGCTAATCCTTTAACGGGAAGTATAGGTGTGGTAACCATTAATATGCCAAGGTTAGGATACCTTTCTAAATCAAAGGATGAATTCCTTGCAAGTTTATCACATTTGATGGATGTAGCAAGCAATTCACTTGAGATCAAAAGAAAAGTCTTAGAAAACTTTACTTCTAACAATCTTTATCCCTATACCAGATTCTATCTCCGTGATGTATATAAACGATTTAAGAAGTACTGGATAAATCATTTTTCAACAATTGGACTTGTTGGTATGAATGAAGCCTGTTTAAACCTTTTAGGGCAGGACATTACAACTGATGAAGGAAAAGCTTTCACCGGGGAAGTGCTGGATTTTATGCGCAGTAAAATAGTCATGTATCAGCATGCGACAGGCAATTTATATAATCTTGAAGCTACCCCTGCTGAAGGCGTTAGCTATAGGTTTGCACGACATGATAAAAATAGATTTTCGGACATTATTACCTCTGGTAAGAATGAACCATATTATACAAATTCGATCCATCCACCGGTGGGATATGCTCACGATATATTTGATCTCCTTGACCATCAGGATCAGTTACAAGCAAAGTTTACCGGCGGTACCGTTGTTCACTGTTTTATTGGAGAGAAGATTGATGATCCGGAAATGGTAAAAATACTGGTAAAATCAATAGCTTATAACTATCACATACCATATTTTACCATTACGCCAACATTTAGTATTTGCCCTGTTCATGGATATATACCTGGGAATCACACATATTGTCCTTATCCACATACAAAAGAAGAGCTTGAGATGTTTGGAATAGAAGTCGAAATAGAAGATAGAGAATTATCAAAACCCATAGAGACAACCCATCGGATTGTCTCGTAAACGTATAAGTTGTTGAATAGATTGTATTTATGAGTATTGCTTGACTGTATATTTATTTTCAAGGGATTGTTGATGGCTGCATTGCAGTTATGGTAAGTGATAAAAATGGAGTACTATTGTCATTCTGAACAAAGTGAAGAATCTTTTCGTTTTATGGAAGAATAGATTCTCTGGGAGCGCGTCTCTCAGAATGATAGTGTGCAGTGTGTTATCCTGAATAATATTCTTAACTGGTTTCAGGATCATTTAAGGATATAAGGTTACAAATTTGGATTCCTGAAAAGGTCAGGATTGACAAAAGCGGCAAAAGAGATTCTTGTTCAAGTACAGAATGATATTGGCACATAAAACTATATTCGGAGGGGGTTCTGATGCAAAGAAATACTGAAAAGAAAATACCTGTTGAGGTATATTCTCGTGTTGTTGGTTATTTCCGACCTGTGAATCAATGGAATAAAGGCAAGCAGGAAGAGTTTCATGAAAGAAAGGAATTCATGGCAAAAGAATTATTAAAGGTTGTAGATCATGAATATTCGGGGTATACAGAAAACATCACTCATTGATTATCCGGGTGCTATTAGTACAGTACTTTTTACCGGGGGATGTAATTTGCGGTGTAGTTATTGTCATAATCCATCATTAGCATATAATGATTGTAACCTACACTATTATTCAAATGAAGAAGTAATTGATCTTTTACGAAGTAGAAAACATCTCATTGGAGCGGTAGTACTGACAGGTGGTGAACCAACGATTGCAAAAGGGATACTGCAATTTCTTGAAAATATTAAATCGCTGGGAATGAAAATAAAATTAGATACCAACGGTTTCCAGCCTGATATTCTAAAAAAAATTATAATAAAAAATCTTGTTGATTATGTTGCAATAGATATAAAGACATCTCCTCAAAAATATTCGCTTTTAACAAAAACAAAGTTATCGTTTAATTGTATCAAAGAATCTATTCGTTTGCTTAAAGATTTTGATATCCAATTTGAGGTGCGCACTACCTGTGTGCCAGAATTTGTAACATTAGAAGATTTACATAGCATTAAAGAACAGATTGGTCAGGTATCCCATTATTATTTACAGCAATTTAACAATGATCACACAATGGATGAAGACTTACACAGAGTAAAACCTTATCCAGAAGAAATATTATTATTGTTCCGCCAATTTGTCCAAACCTTTGCCACTTACTGTGACATCAGAGGGCTATAGAAAATCTGTTGACATTATTGTATGATGTTTTTCTGTTTCATGTAATCTGGCATTTAGCAAGTAATTGCGATTTTTTTTATCAATTGGGCAAGTTAAATATAATACTATAATAATTACTCATTATAAACAATAATTGTCACTATAAAATGGGTATATCAAGCTTAAAAATTTTGCTATAGTATAAAGAAAAGACTCATTATCATGATACAATATACAATCGAAGTAAAGAAATAAATTTGTTGTTAAAAATTGTATTTCCCTGATAATGGCTACATTAATTTTTTTAAAGGAGACCTGAAAATCTATGAGCAAGCAGTATAATCCAAGGATTAAACGAAAACGAGCTAAACGAAGACTCAAAAGAAAAAAGAAACTAATGGCAAAGAAGATAGGGCGATAAATTTAGTTGCTCTGTTTGCTGATAATCTCACCACCCACAATAAGTAAAATATTTGATATATTGAGTACTTCTGATGAGGGGTATGAGTTTTTATAAGTTAACCATATCCCCTTATCAGGGGTTAATGGTATATACAGAAACACTGTATCAAAATAAAGATTATTTTTTTTAGCAACAATCTTTTTGTGTGAATCCCCCAGCGCAATGCAGGATATAATACCTTTTTTAGCTAATAGGTATCGTGCGTAGAGCATAGCATCAAGCTGTGTTCCTTTATGCAGAAGAGTCCATTGTACTATAGAAGTGATACCATAAACATTATCGGCAATAGTATAGGTTTGTAGTTCCTGGAGCACCTCGTGTATTGCCTCATCTATTGAGTTGCCCTGAATTTCTTTTATGTCTAAGAGTTCAATGCCGCGTTTAAACAGGGCATTCTGTTCTTCTATCCATGTAATTAATGCTTGTGGTTGGATAGCCATGATAACAAATTCCCTATTGTTTGGCGATAACAATTCATTACTATTGCAGGTATAGTGATGAATATACCTAACATTGGTTGTTATTTCATTGAGGCGCATTGTTCCCGATATGGTTACATCTGATTCAGGAGATAAAACGATAATATCCAGCGTAAATGGTGATTGCTTGTAATTTTGTTGTATATGCATTATATCGATGTTTTTTCGCAATCGAAATGATATCGCTATTACAAAAAATTCACAGTGACTATCGTGTAAATATTCCTGTATCTTCTGTTGTATTGTATAGTTGCCGGGATAAAAGGTGTATGATTTCATTTTCCCTTCGTTATTGTATGCATAGAGAGTATAACTAATATTCTCAGTGTCGGGAGAAAATTGGTAGGTATTGAATACGGATATATCAGTACAATGGTATGCGTCGTATATGGTACAATATAGTGCATCATGAACCATCCGCACTGCATAACATGAATACATTAATTTGTTTGTGGTATGATTGATAATTTCATAAGCAAGCTGTTTAAAAAAATAATTTTGCACGTAATCATCAAAAGTGGCTTTCATATAATCGGGATGCACAACAAGACTATTGACAATCGCATGATGCTTTTGACTATACATGCTGGCGTCATAGCCTTCTAATTGAGCTATTGTGGCTAATAGCGCATAAGCTTCAGTGTCAAAACCCTGTGCAATTGTTTTAAACAAAGCGCTCTTTGCTTCACCATACTTACCAAGTGCAATGAGGGCATTGATATAATCATAAAAAAATGTATGTTCCCTGACACCAGAAAGGATAGTTACTATTTTTTCAAATTGTTTATTTTCAGTATAGCAGTGAATCAGCAATGTAAGCTCCTTATCATTGAGGTTTTTATATGTTTCCAATATTGTTGTCGCCTTGTGATTATCATAGGATGAATAGATAGATGCTATGGTAAAGGCAAGTTCATGGCTTTGCGGAAAGCGTTTGAACAAAAAATCTAAATCTGCTTTTTTATTAATGAGTTCTTCTTTTTGGATGTATAAAGTTTGTATAAGTATGGGTAGCCACTGTATTTCTGCAATATTCATGGACTCTGGTGAATAGAGCATATCGTAAAAATAGCCACCCAGCACTGTTTGAGGTTGTATATTTTTTTGCACGTTAGTTCTCAACAACAAAATGCTATCCGGGAATGCACGGCTATACCTCAGTAGCAATGAACACAATCGGTATGAGATAAAATCGTTGTGTGAACGCAATGCTTGATGATAATATTTGAAAGCCTCTGTGCTGTGAATTGATTCTGAAAAAAGAGCAAGTTGCAGTGCATTATCAGGCGAATGGTTGCTCATATAGTTTGACAGGAGCTGATTTTGAAATTCATAGAATAGCTCATAACAGTTAACAGGATTATAATACATGGTGTCGGTAGCAGGTAACTGCATCGTTGCATTGGTTTCATCACGAAACAGTATTTTTAAGTACATATCATTGTCTGGTTTGTAATATATTGCTATGCTGAATCCCTCCTGTGGTTCAATATGAATGATTCGAGCATCTTTTTTTACTGTTGTTGTCGTATTAACACATACTTTTGTTCCATTGATAAAAATGGCATACTCCATATTGGAAAAAACATACATAGAAACCGGTTTATGTAATTCAAACGATGCGCTGCATAGTCCTGTTGCGTGTAAAATCTGGGTGTATTGCTTTACAGGTATATACCCCGCGCATGATTGCATTACTGCTATTTTGTTTTTATCAGGAAGTATTAGGGTATCCAGTTGTGTTTGGAAAGATATCACGCTTTTGGGCATTGGTTCCTTACTATTATCATAGATATACCAGCGTTGATTTCCTTTTACATCGTTTTTATAGAAACGTTCTTTTGATATATCTGCAATATCGTTGATAAACATTTTTTCGTATGGTGATTGTGCATTGGTAGAAAGCAATTCCAGCAGTTCTATTGTTTTTTCAATTCCAATTATCTGCTGTATATGTTCACTATCCGCTAAAATGAGCAGGTTTGGTATTGTAAGGTTTTGCGCACCGTTTACATACTGTTCAGCGAGTGCTTGTGAATCTCCACTACAATACATAGTAACGGTATCATGACCTATGATATCTGAAGATGCATCAACAGTAACTATCGCCACTATATATAAACTTAACACTATAGTTATACAATATTTTACCATTACCATGCCATCATTTGCCTATACAAAAGCGTGAAAAGATTGAATTGAGAACATCATCAACAGTAATTTCACCGGTTATTGCACCAATAGTGTCAATGACATCCTGCAATGCTGATGCTATAATCTCGTGAGGGCTTTGCTTGAGTAGCTGCTCCCGCACCTCATGGGCACCTGCGCTGGATTGCTCTAAAAGCTGTATAATACGAATATCAGCAATAAATGAATTGGTGTAGTTGACATACGAGCTTTGAATAAAATCAGACACCGTATGCTCCAGCACATCCATACCATAGCCTGTTGTGGCTGCAAACACAATCCCTTTTTTGGGCAATTGTGTATTGATAGCATTGATTTGTTCGGGTGAGGCAATATCGCATTTATTAATAACGGGGATATATGGTTTGGAACTGATGCGCTCAAGAATATGGGAATCTTCAACGGTAAAACCACTTGTAGCATCAAGGATAAAAAATAAGAGTGAAACCTCGTCAATAATCCTGTAGCTTTTTTGAACTCCCAGCAGTTCAATCCCTGATGCTACATCATGAATCCCTGCTGTGTCGTATAGATTACATTGAATGCCATGAATGGTAACTGATTCTTTTATAACATCACGCGTTGTACCCGGTTCATCTGAAACAATTGCACGCTCATGATTGACCACACAGTTTAAAAAGCTTGATTTCCCTGCATTGGGTTTGCCAACAATAGCAATATCTATCCCATGAGATAAATTATTCCCAACCTTACATCTGTTGATAATTTCCTGTATGGTATGAATAATATCTTCTATCCTTTGCTGAGCATCCTGATAAGAGATTATTTCGATATCCTGATCAATAAAGTCAATGGCACATTCAATATCAGCTTTTAACTCTACTATTGTTTGTTTCAGTTTATTGATAGTAGTGCGTAACGATCCATGTTTTTGCTGTATTGCCGTAGCTATTTCCCATTCACTCCGGGCTGTTATAATATGATTGATAGCTTCAGCTTCGGTGAGGTCCATTTTTCCGTTAAAAAAAGCTCGTTTAGTAAATTCTCCTGGCTGGGCTATACGTACATGCAATGCCAGAAGACGATTCATTATTTTATTAACAATAATAGGATTGCCATGACAGAATATTTCAACCATGTCCTCGCCTGTATAGCTATGCGGTTGTGCGTAATAAATAACTATCGCATCATCAATTTCATATTCCCCATCAAAGATTGTCCCATAGTATGCATAACGGGGTGTGGATATAGTTTGTTTATTGTGTTGTTTAAAAATAGAAGAAGCGACCCGTAAGGATTCAGGGCCGCTGATTCGTATAATTGCTATTGGTGCATGTACAGGCGGTGTTGCTGGAGCACAAATGGTTTCTTGCATCTTACCTGCCTTTTTCAATGGGCATAATTTTTACCTTTCGATATATGCCCTGTCCCTCACTTTTTGTTGTCACTTTTGAGTCATTTTGTAATGTTAAATGAATAAGCCTTCGTTCAAACGGATTCATGGGTTCAAGTGTCCATGGTTTTCCGGTTCGGGCTACTTTTAAAGCTATCTCCTTCGATAATTTTCGTAAGGCTCGTTCTCTTTTTGCTCGGTACGATTCTATGTCAAGGATAATCTTTTTTTCTGAACTGGTAACCTTATTAACCAGAAGATTTATCATGAATTGCAATGCTTCCAGTGTTTTACCTTTTTTACCTATTATTAAACCTGAATTTAAACTTTCTAACTCTACATATACCTTATTTTCGCTTTCTTTAAAATCTTTAACAGTAGCATTAACATCCATTAATGACATTATTTTTTCTATTATTTCTTTTGCTTTTTCACCAACATCATTTTGCTGCTGATAGTATACTCTAATCTTAGCAGGGCGTGATATGCCAAAACCAAATATTCCGCTTTTACCTTCATCAAGGACTTCAATGTTGATTTTGTTCATATCATCAATTTTTAATTGTAATAATGCTTTTTTTGTTGCTTCTTCAACGGTTTTTCCTTCAATATCTAAAACCTTCATCTCCACGCCTCCTATGATACTTATAATAATGAATTATGATAATAGTATTTGTTACACACCTCCTGAAAAAATCAAAAAATGGTAGAAATCTCATATTGTATTTAATGTACTATAATTTTTGCATTAAGACTTACATTTATCCTCGTTTCCATGTTGCTACTTTTCAGTCTTTGGTTTCCGGTTTACTACCATTTGATGAGCTATTTGTAAAACATTCTGCATGATCCAGTATAATACCAATCCGGATGGCATATTCCAGAATATAACTATAAATATAAGTGGCATAAACAAAAGCATTTTTTGCTGCTGAGAAGCTTCGCCAGTAGACATTTTTTGTTGTAAATATGTTGTTGCTGTCATCACTATAGGTAAAATATTAATGTTGAATCCTGAAATGGTGAAAACAGTATCAGGTAATGAAAGATCCTTAATCCACAAAATAAATGGTGCCTGCCATAAATCTACAGAATTAATCAGAGCGCTATAAAGTGCAAAGAAAAATGGCATTTGCAACAATAGTGGTAAGCACCCACCCATGGGGTTGACCTTGTTCTTTTTATATACTTCCATTATCTTCTTATTCAAGATATCAGGCTTATCTTTATACTTTTCGCGAAGTTCTTGAACAACTGGGTTTAATTCCTGCATCTTCTTCATTGACTCAGTAGAACGTTTGGTTAAGGGTAAGAACATTATTTTTGTTATAACTGAAAATATTACTAATGACCAGCCTAAATTCCCTAACAATTTATTAATGCCAAGCAAACACCACATCATAAAATCACGTATAGGCTCTATCCATTTGCTTACATCGGCTGCATCTCCAATCTGTTTATCCACAGCTAAAAGTTTATCCTTATTTTTAGGCCCAACATATATCTTGAAAACGTGTTCTATTTTTTCGCCAGGCTTTAGAGGTTTTGCCGGTACAATAATCCCCGTCCTGAATCCAGTATGTTCCCTGTTATCGTAAACAACACCAGAACCCTGAAAACCTTGCGGTATCATTATGAGCAGATAGTACCTGCTCATGATGCCTGCCCATTTTACAACACCATTGATCTCTTTTATATCCTCATGGTTTGAAAAAAATCCTGAGCCTTTCCGTGCCTTTTCAAAATCATCATCAAGATAATATATACTGTTCAACTCGTTGTACGAATTATTAAAATCCATTGAGGGGCCTAAAAAATCTGAAGGAGAATAAATTAATCTGCCTTCAGGAAAAGAAAATTCATTTATAGCTCTATTGGTGATACTGAATGACACCGTAAAAAATTGCCCTTTTTCATCAAAGGTAAATGTCTTTACAATGTGCAATGGATTATTTTGCACGATAGCACCTGTAAAAAAGCGTATCGAATCTGTTTCTTTTTGTAATTTCCAGTTTGTATAATCACTTTCTGTTGATAGCAAAAATTCTCCAGTTGTAAAATGTACAGGAAAATCAAAAATACCCCTGGCAATGTATTTGCTTTTATTGACCACAAGCTCAATATTTCGGGTTTTATCAATGAACGAGGTACATGCAGCGCCATGATTGGAAAGCACGGCTTTATAATAATGTGAATCAACAGTCACTTCTTCCTTTAAGCGGGATAATTCCAGGAATTTTGAAAGTTGTTTCAATTCAGGTTTTTTAATTTCAACCGTTTGTTCAACTTCAACTTTCTTATCTTGAACTGCAGGTTTTTTTTCCTGCGGCGGAAATAAATAAAACCATAATATCCATATCAGCAAAGATAATAAAACTGCAATTAAAGCCCTTTTTTCCATAACAACCTCTTGTTTAACTTTCTAGATATAAAATAAAAAAATATGACTATTATTGAAATATTATAATAGGTGAAAAGGAGTGATATGAGGGGTAACTGTCAAGAATTGTGCTAAGGAACAGGATCATACCCACCGTCACAATATGGATGACAGCGTAGTATCCGCTTGATTGATAAAAAACCACCTTTACAGAGTCCATGTTTGCTCAATGCTTCTATTGCATAGCTTGAACATGTTGGATAAAATCTGCAAACATTGGGTAACAATGGTGAAATAATAAGCTTATACATTTTTATCAATAATATTGGCAATGAAATAATATTTATCTTCATTGTTTGAGCACTCCTGATCTAAGCAACAATTGTTTTACCAAACCTGAAAGGTGAGTATATGGCATTGCCTTACAGGTTTTATCAGGAAAAATAATAACAGCAAAACCCTGTTGTATCTGAGGCAAAAGAGTATTAAGTATAGATTTTATTCTTCTTCTGATTTTGTTACGTTCAACTGCATCCCCAAAATTTTTATTAACAGCTATGGAAAAATGTGAAACTGACTCATTCCCAATAAACAATGTTTCATGTGCTGGTTGTATATGCACTATCATTCGTATACCTTTACTATAAAATCGTCTGCCATTAACAATAACATCTTTAAAACTCCTCCGCCCTTTTATTGAATATCTCCTTTTCACCGGAAAATAATTATACAAATATATGCTACTTTACATTACGTTTTTCATCTGACACAGTTAGTTTACAACGTCCCTTCTGTCTTCTTCTTTTCAGTATTTCTCTTCCAGCTTTGGTACTCATCCTTTCTCTAAATCCATGTGTTCGTAATCGCTTGATTACACTTGGTTGAAATGTTCTTTTCATTATTCCACCTCATTATTATGAAAATAGTACGATACAGTTTCGCAGTTAAATATTCGATAAGTAAGTATTTTATTAATAATTAATATGTTAAATTGATAATATCAATTATAGCTTTTTAATAATAGCACAAATTTGTAAATAAACATAACAAAATTACAATTTTATTTTTTAGAATGTCTATGTCAAGAATTTATTATATTACTTTTTTGCTATTACCATGATAGTATCTGAAAAACAAATACTATCAGATAGTTTTATATATATTTTTTTATGTTTTGATGCCAAAGAGCAAAACCGTTCAGGATGATATCCAGAAGGATAGCACTTTACTTTTACAAAACCCATGTTTTTTAATAATCGTGTAATACCACGTGGTGATACATCAATTCTATGGTCTGGGGGGTGATTTTTAATCCAGATATCTCTGTGACAATAAAACAATGGTCCAAAATATGATGGTAACGTGCATGCAAAAATACCATCATTATGTAACATCGAATATACTTTTTGAAACATTGCAAAAGGATTAGCAAAATGCTCCATAACATACCACGCCGTTATAACATCATATTTTTTAGCTGTCAGGAACTTTTCAAAATCAACTGTAGTAACTGATATGGAAAACTTTTCCTTACAATATTGTGCTGCATATTCTGATATTTCTATTCCTTCAACGAATTGAAAACCACTGTCTTTAGCTGCCTTACAAAAAAAACCTAATGCGCATCCTATATCAAGAAGACTCTTTTCGGACAGATTATTATTCAGTAATTTTTTTATTTTTTCTATTCTCAGTAATGAAGCAGTGTATATTGCGTCATGATCATCTTCGTATGTTTTTCCGTACTGATTCTTGTAGTCTTCACCAAAATAATCAGCAGTATAAGGTGATGGTTGATATGCATTGTTAAACAATATTTTACATGGTTTGCATAAAAAAATATCGTTTGCAATTTGTTTTGATCGTGAGTCCTTGCAGATTGGACATAGTAAAGGTATCATTTATCTCATTGTTTTTTCTTTTTTGCTGGTTCTACTACGATAGGAATACCTTTAATCCTTGCTTTATCAAGTGATACTAATACAAGTTCAGCATATTGTTCTGGTATCTCAATAAACGAATAAGTGGAATGTATATCAATTTTACCAACCAGTTTTCCATCAATACCCGAACGTTTTGATATCTCACGGATAAGATCACCAGGGGTGATTTTATGATTCTTACCAATATTTATAAATATACGTGCTTTTCCATTTTTAATATCTTCAAAGACAATTGTTCCGTCAGATTTTGCCATGTTTAATGACGTTATTTCAGATAAATCCAGTTTTGAGATATCCCCGATGCACTCTTTCAAAAGCGCTGCAGTAATCCTTTTTGTTGAACCAAATAAGGGTAAATGTTTTCTCATAGCTTTAATGAGCAAAAAATATGAAGTTAAATCCTCATTCAAAGCAGATTCTAAAATCTTTTCAATCTTTTTAACCTGATTCATAATTACTCCTGAAAAAACTGATTACAAAAACTTAATAAAGTTTTTTTACATTAACGAAAAAAACATGTAGATTGGCAAGCATATTTCTTTCATCAATCCTTACACTTATAGCCAACATTTCTCACTGTTTCAATAATATTATTGAATTCATCGCCTATTTTTGACCGCAAACGGCGGATGTGAACATCAACAGTGCGTGTACCGCCAATATACTCTATACCCCAGATACGTGATAATAATTCCTGACGTGTAAAAACTACTCCTTTATTTTCAATAAAAAGTTTTAACAATTCAAACTCTTTAAATGTTAATGAAACTTTTTCATTGTTAACCGATACAATGTATTTGTCAGGTTCAATAGCAATATTCCCAACTCTAATGACTGCATCTTTTATTTCAATTTCAGAGCCTATTAAACAGTCTATCCTGACCTTAAGCTCACCTTTTCTGAAAGGGAAGATGATAAAATCATCAAAAAACCAATCCCTGTTTATAGACTCAAGGTATCCTGTACGAACGATGAGAATAACCGGTACATGAGAAAAACGTTTTCGTATTTTTGATAAATAAAATTGTGCATCACTTATGTCGATCTGCTCACTATCAAAAAGTATTATATCAAATCCTTCATCTTTAAGAGTATTAATTGAACCGTGAATGCTTGCATCCAGGGGTTGTAC
>JAKPOE010000260.1 GCA_029548025.1 Spirochaetota bacterium | reverse complement strand
AGGTTTGTCATGTATGCGTTCCGGTTACTTATAAAAAAGGTATGGGGCGATAGTTACTGTTTAATAATTTATAGCATAGAACAATTGCATGGTGTAATGAACCGCATAGTGGTTACACCAGCATGGAATGCACAGAGCAGTAAAAAAATCGCTCTCCCCGGGAATTGAACCCGGACACACGGCTCCGGAGGCCGACGCTCTATCCGTTGAGCTAGGAGAGCTGTATAAGAAACCGTTTCTATATAGTAAAAGCCACGGTTACCTGTCAAGATAATTTATGGTAATACCGTGCTGTCAACACCGATTTAAAATTGCCGCTTTTTAGTATAATAAAAAGGGGTCAACCCCGAAGATGGGATGTGTTACAAAACCATCAACAAGGGAGACCCCATAATGAAAAAGGAGTAGAAAATCATGGATGCAAAAATTATGCAAGCAAACGGTGAACGGCAGAAAGAAATTGCGAAGGTACTGAGTGTGACAGAAAGGACAGTACGGATTTGTGCACGGGCGATGTCATGTGCGGAAACCACAGAAGAAGGACTCGGCATATTTTTTTTCAGCTTATTAATGCACGATATGAACTAGATGAATACAAAGGATTAAAACTAAAAATAAATAATCCATTTTTAATGTAACAGGTCTATCCAATAACTTCAAAATATAAATCTATACCTATACAAAATAGAAAAAATTTGCATTACAGGTTATATATACACAATCTTTTGATTTTTTTAAAGGATTAATACAAAATTTTTTTGTTTTTTTGCCGATATAAGCTATTAATAGTGTTGACAAGTAAGCAGCAAAATTTTTTTGGTGCTATACTTTCCTCCAATTTAATGATTGGCGAACCTCCAAATTCTCTTTAGAGGGGAATCCTCTTCCCCTCTACTTTTTATAGTGTTGTTATGTAAAGATCTGACATTGTATCAGTAAAATCCCTGATACTCGTTACGGATTATTCTATATTTTTTCCTGTAATACTTGACAATGGCAGGCTTTATCATAAGGTAACTTGCAATAATTCGGTCGGGCCAACCATATTCTAAAAGTTTGATGATTGTTCTCCTCATGGTTCCCTCCTTGAATTTAAGCATACTAGTCCGTTCTGGTTATAATATAACCAATTATAAAAATTGCAAGCTTTTTTTAAAAATTGTCAAAATTTTTTGACACTCATATATATGGCAAAAATGTCATAAAATTATACTTGTCTTTATAGGTATAATTTTGTAATGTAACATATTAATAAAATAACAAAACAATTGCATCAGCATAAAATCTTAAAAAAGAAGCTCATATGGCACGAACAAATAAATTTAATGTTGAAGATAATATTGTAAACAGCATAATCGGTGAAGGCTCCGAATTTAAAGGTGAATTTACCATCAATGGACTGCTCCGTATTGATGGTAAATTTAAAGGAACTATCGCCACCGATGGGAAGGTACTTATAGGACAAACAGGCGAAGCTATCACAGACATCAAAGCTCGTGTTGTCGTTATTGGTGGAACTATAAAAGGCAATATCTTTGCATCTGAACGTGTTATCATGCTTTCTACCGGTTTCATACAGGGTAACGTCATCACTCCCAGTCTTATAATGGAAGATGGTGTTACCTTTGAAGGTAATTGTATTATTAATAAAGAGCAAGATGTATGATTGAGATAGTACCTCCAAACCAGAAGAAAAACGAGCAAAAGCTTGTTAAGCAAAAAAAAGGGAGTAAAACCGCCGGTGCATCATCTTCCTTCCGTACCACCTTTGAACAAACCATTGAATTTTCTTTACCCGAAACTATGGAAGAACTTTTAAATAACCTGAAAGACCAGGAAAAAAATTTCCTCTCTGATCCTTCAATGTATAATATGCAGCGATATAAAGCACTGATACAAAAGATAGTAAAAATACTGGTGAGCGAAGAATATACAGTTAATGTTTTACAGCGCAAGCGTCGAGACAGAGCAGATTTTATTGTTATCCAGAAAATTGAGAACAAGCTTGAAGCAATAACAAATGCATATATAAAAAATGAGGCATTTAATTTTTTAAAAACCTTTGATGAAATCAGAGGACTTATCCTGGATCTTAAACATTGATTACCATGCAACCATTATCAGGCAACCATAAGCAACAAACTATTATTTCACACTGTTTACACAATGCTTCTCTTCCCCATTCCCTGCTTTTTTCCGGGCTTGAAGGTATTGGTAAAAAAACGTTTGCTATGACACTTGCCAAAATGATGTTTTGCAAAAACAATGCATGCAATACATGCCCCTCATGTCTACAGATTGAACATGGAATACATCCTGACGTTATTGTTATGGGACCCAATGATAAAGGCACCATACCTATTGGTAATGATGATGAACATGAAGGCTCTATACGCTGGCTTATTGCCCGCATTTCACTTGCTCCGGTTAATAACTGCAGGGTGGTTATCATTAATGATGCTCACACCATGAATATGCAGGCTCAAAATGCCCTGCTTAAAACTATTGAAGAACCACCACACAATAACTTTATCATTTTAATAAGCTCTGAACGCAATCAGCTATTACCAACAATACGCTCCCGTATTACCGAATATGTCTTTAACCCGCTTTCACAAGAAGAGCTTACAGCCATTCTGGTACACAATGGCGTGTCTCATGAAAAACACAACGCCATCCTTGCCGTTGCAAGCGGTTCGGCATCGTATGCCCTGATACTTTCCGATGACACACTATACGCTATGATAGTAGACGCCTACCGTGCCATTGTAAACTTTGTTATACACCCTGAGGTTTTTTCCCATGATCTTTTGCCACTGCTACAGGCTCTTGGCCCTTATAAAACAATTGATCTTTTAATTAACATCTTCAGACTTCATTGTGGCAACAGTTTCCCTTCCCTTCCCTGGTTCGATAGTTACCTTAAAGAGGAAACCGCTGTGGAAATTATTAAAATATTACTTGAACTGAGAAGGGGTCTTTCACACAATATTAATATTAGAATGGCATTGAAAGGCATGCTATACTCTTTATGTTTTTCATACTATAATAAACGAGATACATTATGGATATAACAGGTGTAAAACTTCGCTGCAGTCAGCAGATATATCATGTATATACCAACAATCTATTTGCCAGGCGCAACTCACTCTGTGTTGTAGAAACTGAGCATGGCATAGATATTGGCAGGGTTTTTAAAAAGATTTTATGCCAGCCTGATGAATCATTAAAGGTTACCGGCAAACTTTTGCGGCTTGCCACCGCTGAGGATTTAGCAACGCTGCCGCAGATAGAAGCGCTTGAAGACAGAGCCTTCCAGATATGCAAAGAAAAGATTAAAGAAAAAAAATTAGAGATGAAGCTTATCATGGTTAAAAGCCTTTTTGATAAAACAAAGATCATATTTTATTTTGTTGCTGACGGGCGCATTGATTTCAGAGAGCTGGTTCGCGATCTGGCGGCAGTATTT
>JAKPOE010000243.1 GCA_029548025.1 Spirochaetota bacterium | reverse complement strand
GCAGTACTGTCGGTTATACAGGCCGGTAAGCCTGTCGGTGTAGATAGCCTTTCGCAATTCACTTACCCAGCCGTAATTTTGTGAAATAAGTTTATTGGTTTCGCGTATCCTGTATGATATGTTCGATAGTAACTTATAAATGATCTTTGCACCAATATCAGCATGATCGGTTACAAATGATACAAAGGTGCCAGTTGCCGGAAACAGAAGCACACCGGCATCATCAAGGGCAATGGCTTCAACCTTCCCCAGCGATATGCCGCATAGATTAAGTTCGCCGAAACTTTCATTGGGTATATACCGGGCAATTAATCTGTTTTGTGCTCCGTTTGAATAAATGCCTATGCTTCCTGAAGTGACTATGCACAACAGGTTGAATGATTCATCAAATGAAAAAAGTTTTTCCTGCCTTGATAATTCTTTATGTGCACAATATTTTTCAATAATCTGGATTTCGCTGTCGTCAAGCGATGAAAATAGCGGCACACCTTTTACTATTGCTTTTGTATCCATTATACCTTCTGTTGACTTCTTCTATACTGTAGTGAACACTTTTTCATCATGTACCTTTGAATGCAATAAAAAAATAATCAGTAACTATCGCCAGAAGCATATAAAAATAAAATTGCTCCCTTGCAACGTTGCATTTTTTAAAAGGCATGTACTGGGTATAGAGTATTATTTATTTTCAGTGCAGATGCAAGGTCAAAAAAAGATGCATCTATTGCTGTTTATTGATGGTCTTTTTTATATATTTTTCAGCTTCCAACCAATCCGATAGCTGATCACCCGGTAAATTATTCATGATACGATGTAAATAGTTATAGAATGCCTGTATTCGTATGGCTTCATGAATACGGTTACTTTCAATCGGAATTGAATTGGTTTTTGATTTTTTTTCAGTGCTTTGACGCTTTGTGGTTTTAATGGTAGTTGTATTGCTTGCTTTTTTCCCGGCCATAAGGATACCTCCTTCCCAAATTGTGTATTGAATAGTTTATACTAAGGGAATAAATAGTATAAAAAAATAATATTGTCAATCAATTTTATAGAAAATAAACAAAACTCCATTGCCATAATTTCATTGACATAATCTGGTTAACCGGTGTAGTAATAACTCATCATAAGTAAATGAACGGACAGCTTTTGATAACGATTGTGTCGGCATCCATATATGATGAAAATAGCTGGAGGCAGTCATTCTACATCATGGTTCAGAATATAACGTTGTATATCAGAATTCCGGAACAGATCCGGAATGACAGAGGTGGCATAATGCTATTTTCTATTTTCAAAGCAGTTAACTCAATAGTAAGTATCATATTTTTACTCTTATAAAGCTAATAGTGGTAAAAGGAAAACAATGAAAAAAATAGCTATAAATTTACACCCCCAGGATGAGAAATCACTGAAGCTTGTTGCAGCATTCATTAAAATTTCACATGCAAAAGGCTTCAATGTTGTTTTACCTGATTATGCGTTGTTGCATGATGATTTTGCTGACTACATTGCAAACCATGAAGATTATATCAACGCTGATGTAGCAATAGCCATTGGTGGCGATGGTACCTTTATACGGACGGCTCGCATGTTTGCTGCTGGAAGCGTTCCTATTCTGGGCGTCAATAGAGGACGATTGGGATTTTTAACCGAATTTCTTCCTCAGGAAGCATTGGATTTCTTTGATGAATTAGCGAGCAATACCTATACTGTTTCGCAAAGAAAAATGCTGAAGGCTAATATAATCCGCAATCAGCATCAGTTTGCCGCAATAGATTTTTTAAATGATGCGGTTATCACAAAAGGTTCCTTTTCACGACCAATCAGGATACGGCTGGAGCTAAACAATGAGTTTGTTAACTGCTATGCCGGTGATGGTCTTATCATAGCTACTGCAACGGGTTCTACGGCATATTCGCTTTCGGCTGGCGGGCCGATAGTTCTTCCTGATGATGAATCCGTATTTGTTGTCAATCCCGTATGCCCGCATACCCTTGCCATACGTCCCATGGTTGTTCCTGATTCAATGGTACTATCTGCCAGGGTGGTTACCAGCATTGAAAATTTATTATTGACAATAGATGGTCAGGAAGCTATTGCTTTGCAGGATACCGATGTGATTCATTTTTCACGGTCGGTACATGTGATACAGGTGATCAACCACCCATCAAGGCGTTATTTTGATGTATTGCGTCAAAA
>JAKPOE010000034.1 GCA_029548025.1 Spirochaetota bacterium | reverse complement strand
TATTATTTTTTAGGACATATCTATTATGGTTTTGGTGAATACAAAAAAGCATATCAGTTTTTTTTGAAGGCATATAATGAAAATCCAGACAATTACTCCATGCTGTATATTCTGGGATTGTTAAATTTAGAGAAAGGTGATATAAAACAGGCTACTGTGTACCTGTCGCAATATCTTGAGCGGTATCCCAATGATATAAAAGCAATACTGCATGTAGGACGCATCTATTATATTTATGAAGATATGAAGGCACTGCCAGTACTACGTAAGGCTATCAATCATAAAAGCTCTGAGGGTACTCTTGCAAAGATGATGTATACCGAGATGCTTCATAATGATGATAAAGCCTTAGAGCTGGCCCAAAAACTCAGAAGAATGGACAGTTCACTTGATATGCCTTATATTGCTCTTGCCCGTATTGCAATGCGAAACAATGATAGCAGTACCGCCGCTGCAAATTACTACACTGCTGGCGTTTTGTTATATCAAAAACACCATTATGATGCTGCCATTACCATGTTTGTCAATGCGTTGCATAGCGATGCTACAATACATGATGCTTATGTGTATCTGGGACAAATCTATGAAGATACCAATCAGTTGCAATTAGCTGTTTATTACTATACCATGGCATATACATTGAAAAAAAATAACGATATCCTGATAAGGATAGGTTATATCTATACGTTGCTCAAGGATTACACCAAAGCATTTGAGTATTTTAATATGGCTACCTCCCTTGATCATGCTAATCCTGACGCTT
The DNA here is from genome assembly GCA_029548025.1 of Spirochaetota bacterium. Next base: position 3,152 of record JAKPOE010000034.1, on the reverse strand, counting down.
ACTTTTTCAAGGGGCTTGCTCTATTACAAAAGTCTGATTTTGCCAATGCCGAGGATATGTTTCGTAAAGCACTAAAAATTAAGAGAGCTGAACCGTATTATTTTTATTTAGCATTAGCTCTGGACAAACAAAAAAAAATACATGGCACCATCAGTGTGTTGCAGGAGGCATATAACAATGATATGAAAAGTGCCAGGATATGCAACTATCTGGGGTATTTGTATGCTGATAATAATATGAAATTAGAAGAATCTCTTGTACTTATTAATACTGCGCTTGACAATGAACCCACCAATGGGGCATATATAGATTCATTGGGGTGGGTGTACTTCAAAATGGGCAGATACAACGATGCATTGCCCATACTTCTGGAAGCAGCTGTAGAGCTAGAAATGGAAGGGTATCCTGATGCAGTGGTATACGAGCATATTGGTGATACATACAAAGCGTTGCAGCTTCATGATAAAGCGCTGGAATACTGGAATAAAGCCTATGCACTTGACCCAAGGTCGGATATACAAAAAAAGATCAATGCTCAGCATTGAAAAATAATTACAGGGAAAGGAATGGGAACGATGAATAACAGATTGTTAATGACAGTAATCATGGTACTCTGTGTGCTTGTATATTATGGATGTAAATCTACCCAGATAAGCCCCCCGGAGAAAAGTGATACTGATGTTACACCGCTTTTAGAAGAGATTATAAAAATAAATACCACGATGCCCCATTCCATCAATGGTGCTTTCAGAATAGAAGCTTTTGCAAAAAACAGCTTTAAAGCCTCAGCAAAACTGCAATACAATGTTGATGAAAAAAAAGGAAAGATGACCATTGTTGATTCGGTGTTTGGCAGTCAGATCAGTGTTGTAATGCGGGACAATGATACCCTGTATATATATCAGCCTATTGGGAATACTGTGCTGGTTTTTAATTTTACACGTTTCCCTGTTTCTTCGTTTTTGCCTTTTGACATCGATGTGGAGCTCATTAATGATTTTTTAACTGGTAGAATTCCAATCATTAAAAATTATAATTCTGCGAAAGCAATAAAACAGAGCAATGGTGAAAGTTTTATACTTCTGGAAAATGACCAGATGCATCAAACGATATCCATGAAAGAAAATGTCCCCGATAAAATTATGTTTGTTTCAAAGGAAAATAGTAAACGCTACGAAATTTATTTTATAAAACCAGCTGTCACCAATACCCTTTTTTCATATAAAGGGTTACGGCTTGTTGATGTACAGTCAAAAACTGCTTTCGAGATTACCATGCAGAAATATTCCATCAATGAGCCCATCCCTGATGATATTACTGATCTAAAATTGCCCAAAAATACAAAGATTATCGATTATCGCTGATGGGTAGCAATAACCTGTTTGTAGAGAGCAACCATTTTTGCGGAAGCGCTATCCCAGTTAAAATGTGTTTTTACTCGTTCAATCCCTTTGTGCGATAGTTCCTGACGAAGCTTTGCGTTGCCCAGAAGGTTGTCTATTGCGCTGGCTAAACTAACCTCATCGCGTGAAGGGACTACTATGCCGGCATCACCGACAACCTCCCTGAGTGCGCCACCGTCACTTGCAATAACCGGTGTTCCACATGCCATTGCTTCTGCGGCCGGAAAGCCAAATCCTTCATAAACTGATGGCACAACAGTTATCGCCGATTCATTGTAGTGCTCCACAAGCTGTTGTGTTGATGTTGTTCCTGCAAATTCTATGATATCGCGTATGCCCAATGTATCCACCAGCGCCTGGGTAATACGCCGATGTGGTGCTCCGCCATCAATAACGGTTAATGTTACACTGGTTTTTAAGAGGGTCAGAGCCTTGAGCAGGTACACAAAACCTTTTTTACCATCTTCAACATTGCCAACAAAAAGTATTTTTTTTGCTTTCTTTTTTATATGCGGTAAAGGCTTAAAAATTGTAGTATCCAGCCCATTGTACACTACCGACTGCTTATGCAGTGGCACCCCAAAATCAGAGGCAATCCTGCGTTTTGAATCCTCCGAAACGGTTATAATATGATCAAGCCGTTTTGATACAATCTGCTGCATGAGAACAGGATAAAACATCACACCTTTTATCTTGTTTTTAAACGATGATCCGCGTTCAAGAACATTTTCTAAATCAATGGTTAACGGGTGATGTATGGTTGCTATTACCGGGATGCCCAATGCCTTCATGAAAAGGAGCCCATAGCCAATACACTGATTGTCATGGATGATATCAAACTGAAATTGTTCGTGAAGCTTGCGCACTGCAAAGAAAGCCCGGTAGCTGAAGCTGCTGATCTCAGGGAAAGCACCAAATCGTGAATGTATGCATTCATAACTGTTGATGGGATGAAATATATCAAACGGGCTGTTGCGGGAGATGATATCAAATCCTTTTTTGATATAGTATTGATTATTGTCGATGTAATGGACAGTTACATTATCCATAGGCTGAGGATAGGGCGGGCCCACAATAGCATGCACCTCATGTCCCTGGCGTGATAGCGCCTCGGCTACATATTTAAGGTATATTCCCTGCCCTCCGCAGTAAGGATTAGCTCGGTAGCATAAAAGGCATATCCTCATAGGCGTGGCGTTCCAACTTTTTTATACAGTGTACTGTGCGTTATTACCTTTTCAGGATCAATCTCTTTTACAATACGGGCAGGGTTGCCTGCTACCACCACATTGGGAGGCACATCTCTGGTTACCACTGCACCAGCCCCCACTACTGAATTTTGTCCAATCCTCACGCCCTTACAGATTATAGCAGAATCGCCAATCCAGACGCCATTGTCTAAAATGATGGGGGCTGTTTTGCCAACAGGATTGGTACGGTCATGAATATCGTGCCAGTCAGCATCGGTAAGGTAACAAAAATTGGCAAGCATGCAATCATCGCCTATCCTGACATGGGACGCACTGCTTATACGAACACCATTCATAATAAGAACATTGTTGCCTATATCGATGCGCCCTTCATGCCCTGCTAATTGTACGGTGGTAAGGGCGGTTTTGCTGCCGTTAGCCGCAAGGAAGACAACATTTTTCCCCAGATGAATGTTTGGTCCATATATATCAATATTCCATAATCCCCAGATCACAGGATTGCCAGCAATGGATGCAAATTTTTTACGGTACGATAGTT
>JAKPOE010000225.1 GCA_029548025.1 Spirochaetota bacterium | reverse complement strand
ACAGTATAATATCCTGTGTCCTGATAAATATGTATTGGATTTTGTTCATAAGAATCAATGGTTCCATCATTCTCAAAATCCCACTCCCATGTTTCTGCATCGTTTGATAAATCAGTGAACTGAACAGTATCACCTGGTTCTACTAAAGTGTCTGTTGCAATAAAATCCGCATAAATAGGGTCTGGGCCAATAGAAACAGGGTGATAAATAGTGAATGTTTCCCCATAATCTAAACTGTGATAAATGTAAACATGGCGGCGTTGCCCCATCATTTGCAAATATTCAACAAGTAAATATAACTCTCCATCCTGCCTTCCACCTGTAATACCTTTAATTGGTAGATTAGGGCAGGTAAATAAATTTTTAAGAGTCCAGCTTTCGCCATAATTGTCAGAAAAATACAATTCTTTTAAAGTTGTATTGCATAAGAATAATGTACCAGCATCATTCTCTCTGCTTATAAAAACTTCATTGCTCCAGTGAAAATTGAACTTATGCTTCACTTCAAGGTTATCATAATTATTATATGAAATGAAAAAAAATAAGGTGTCATTAATTTCATAGTCGTATGATATGCAATAAGCAATATCATTAGAATTGTCAATTTCAGCAGCTTTTGTTGAACCAAAAAAACCTTGACAACTATGAGTTGTAAAATTTAAACCATAATTGATACTATGAGAACCTATCCTGTTAAAAATTTCACCATCATTTCTGCCACTGTTAATTTTATTCGAAATACCTCCTTGATGTAACGTCCACGTATTATAATTACCGTAACTGTCTGAATAATAAAGCCCCCCCCCCATTGTACTAAAGTATAAACTACCGGGTGTTTTATCAGCAGTCATCGCAACTAAAGTATTACTCAAAGCAGAAACACTATCCATACAAATAGCTGTTTCCCCAAAATCAGTAGAGTGGTAAATGGCACCCTGTAAGATCGTTGTAGTAGGCCCAAGGAAATAGATTTCCCCAACATCCGGCCCTCTTGTTATTTTTTGTG
>JAKPOE010000206.1 GCA_029548025.1 Spirochaetota bacterium | reverse complement strand
AGTTACTATGAAAAAAGAAAGGGCAATGATGGTAATGTAAAAAGGCAAATTGAGTATGAACAGGCTCAGTACGATACCCGTTAAAAACATTAAAGCATTGGCTATTGAATGAGCAGTTCGATCCAGAACCACTGATGCCAGACCAATTTGCAATGGAATGTCGTCTTTCATGTACATAGCTTTCAATGGTTCACCCGCAATAGAGCCAAAGGCATTTATTGATGATGTTGAATCGCCAGCAATGCGGGCCAGTACAAGTTTAAGAAATGTATTTCCTTCTATAGGATGATTTATAAGAACCTTCCACCCTAATGTTAAAAAGATGTGGCTTATTATAAAAATGCTAACAATTATCCAGAAACCCCATCCAACTGAAATAATTTGCAATATTGTTTTTTGTATGCCGAATGTTTTAAAAAGAAATAACAGTATAAGTATTCCAATAATAATAAATATGTAACGGGCTTTTTTCATAAAATTTCCAGATTATTAAAATTGAATAGCAAGAACGGTAAAATCATCTAAAAATTCTTTGTCAACATCCTGCACAATAAGATTGTTTTTAAGGCGGGATATAAGGAAATCAGGTCCTTTTTCAAGTGATTGCAATGAATAGTCAATAAGCTTTTTTTCCCCTTCATCCATATTCCCATTCCCAAGAAGATCAAGAACCCCATCAGTAAACATAACCACTAAATCGTTGTCCTCAAAAAATAGCGCTTTCTCCTCATATTGTGCCTTGTTGATTATACCCAGGGCTATGCCTTTAGCATTAAGATGTATTGTTTCTTTACTGCGCGAGCGGACCAACAGTTGATTATTGTGTCCTCCGCTGCCATACGTAAGAAGCTTATTATGCGAATCAATAAGCATATAAAAAGCTGTTACAAACATGCCATATTCAGAATCTTCATAGATATATTTATTGGCATGGGTTAAAAGCTGTCCAGGCTGATTGTTGATACGCGACTCGGCACGCAATACATTGCGCGCTGTACCCATAAAAAGCGCGGCAGGAATACCTTTCCCGGAGATGTCGGCTATTAATAAACCAAACTTGTCATTGTCAAACTGAAAAATGTCGTAAAAATCTCCACCAATCTCTTTTGCTGATTTATTAAAAGCTGCAAGCCTGTGTGAATTGATAGAGTGAGGAATTTTTGGCAATATTCGTTTCTGAATTTCAGCGGCAATATCAATTTCCTGAGCAAGCCTTCGCTGTTCCTCAGTTTGCTGTAAATAGATGGAATTCTGGTATGCTTCTACGATTTGATTAGCAATGGTTGTTGCAACTCTCAGATCATGAGCATCAAAGCTTGATTTGTCCACTTTATCCGCAAGGTTTAATACACCAATAATGGTATTTTTATATCGCAGTGGTATTGATATAAACGAAGGAGTTATATATTCATGAGTTCTGGCAAAACTTGCTAATGAAGGATCGGACATGATATTGCTGACAAGTAGAGGGTCGCCACTGGTGTAAACGCGGTATGCAATGGGAGCATTATCCTTGTTTACATACAGGTTTATAGCTTCCGGAAGATTGTGTGAGGCTGCAATAGAAAACTCATCGGTATTTGTATTATACAGCAGTATTGATGCGCGCTTAACACCAACAGACGATGCTAACGGTTGCATAATCTTTGGAAAAATATTTTCTGATGGGCTGGAATGTGCTATAGCCTGTGATATTTCGTACATAATTTCAAGTTCTTTTAGCCGTGCTGCCAGGTCATGGTAAAGCTGTCGGTGAGTTATTGCAATGGCTGCAGAATCTGCAATATACATTAACACTTTAAGATCGTCATCGGTGAAACTTTCTCTTTCGGTACTGTTGACAACCTCTATAACCCCAACCAGCCTGTCAATGAGTATCATTGGTGAGCATATGATATTTCTCGTGTGAAAGTTGCTTTTACTATCAATATCTTCGTAGAAGCGCTCATCATTGTAGGGATTGTTAACAATAAGTGGAGTGCCGGTAAGCGCAACATACCCGGCAATGCCTTTGCCTTTAGGAACTATCTCCCCTTTTATGAGTGAATCGCCGCCACCCCTGACAATATAAAAATATAAGTCTTCGGTTATAGGGTCGGTAAGCAGTATAGAACATCCTTCAGACTTAAGCATATCTTTTGTTGTATCAAGGATTATGGTTAAAAGATCAGATAGCTTAAGGCTTGAGTTAATCCTCTTATTAATTGCGCTAAATTGCTCGATATCGTAATTCATAAGTAATTATATTCATTAATTATTTAATATAGAGTACTATTAGAATATAATTTTAAAAAATGTCTATCTTTTTTCGATAGTTACTATTAAAAATAGATTTGATTACCACAACGGCTTTTTAGTATAATGGTACAGTAAAAGCATGTTTTTTATGTTAGAGTATAACTTCCATAAAAAAGTATTTGCAGCATGCATCAGCGTTGCGTAAATGAAAAAAATGTATAGGTGCGATAGTATTACATGATTATATTTGTCGTTAGCTAATGGTATGCTGATTGTGAGAGGATAGTCATTCTGAAGCGAATCCGAAGAATATCGCCGTTTTGTGAACGAATAGATGCTTCGGGACTGTGTCCCTCAGCATGACAATGTGAGGAGCGTCATCCTGAACTGGTTTCAGGATCATTTCAGGACATACTGTTACACATCTGGATTCCGTGACAGGCACGGAATGACATTGAGAAACAATACTGTTTCAGGAGAACAAGATGGATCCGACAGAGTTGACATTAAAAAACATATACAGCATTGAAGGACGAGGCCATTTTCCACGACCTGATTGCATACGGCTCCCTTCATTCAATTTACATGGGCAATGGATTATGGCATTTGATAAACAGAATCGTGGTATACGTTTACAATGGTATAACAAGGAAAATGCAGGAAAGATTATAAGCGGGCACTATATACTTAAGGGATTTGAGTCATACCCTGTGGAGGTACCATTTCCTCTTGAAGCAGATGTGAACAGCGCAATTCATGTAAAAAGTCACATGGCACCTGATGAAATAATTAAACAAAAGCGTTTCTGGTATTTTTGTTCCTTTGGTGTTGATGCTATAAAAAGTGGACGATTGCATTTTGGAGCATGCGATTATAAAGCAACGGTATGGCTTAATGGCAGATGTCTGGGTTTTCATGAAGGAGGATACACCCCTTTTTCGTTTTTTGTGCCAGAATTTGAGGATATCAACTATCTGGTTGTGCTTGTTGAGGATAGCATATCGCCATCACAGATACGAGGCAAACAGACTTTTCTTCACAAGCCATTTCTGGTGTGGTATACAAATAGTAGCGGAATATGGCAGGATGTGTGGATTGAACAGGTTGCCAGCACACATATAACATCACTGACATGTACCAGAGATGCTGCTGTTTGCTTTGCTATGAGCGTTGAAAGCCAGGAGAATGTCCGTAACGATATTACCGTTGAGCTTAAAATCTTTGCATCACAGGTGTTTGGAAAACGGAGTGTGTTAAAAACCCCTGTCAAAGTGTATCGTGATATAGTTGTTTTTGATGTATTTAAAAAAGGACAGGTTGTTATTGAAGTGCCGCTGTCGCTTTTTGATGTATGGAGCCCTTCACATCCTGCCGTACATCCCATTCAGGTAGTACTAAAAAAAGCCGGGAAAGAAATAGACTGTATCCATAGCTATTTTGGCAGGAGGGATGTTACCATACAGAATGGCAGGATACTGCTCAATAAAAAAAATATCTATCAGCGGTTATTGCTCAATCAGGGATACTATCCGGAAGGATTATATCGTCCTGTGGATACCATGCAGTATAAATCTGATATTGAAATTATGAAATCGCTTGGATTCAATGGCTGCCGCATACATCAAAAGATAGAGGATCCGCGGTTTTTATATTGGGCGGATATGGTAGGATTTTTAATATGGGAAGAGATGCCCAGTTACTATCTCCCATTACAAAAGAATATGCAACGATTATATGCGCAACTGCAGGAGGTTATGGCGCGCGACTGTATGCACCCCTCCATCATTACGCTTGTACTGTATAATGAAAGCTGGGGACTCTATTCAATGTTTTTTTCACGGAAGGTGCGCAACAGTGTAGTAGAGCTTTTCGATACCGTAAAGAGCCAATACCATGGGTACCTTATTATTGACAATAGTGGATTTCATCATCTTAAGAGCGATATTACCGACATACACCACTATTTGCAGCGATTTGAAGATATTGAAGAGCTTTATAAACGGCTGGTTGATGGCGTCAGAGAGGCGCCGCTATGGACGCATTTTTTTATGATGATTCTGGGTAAGGAGAATATACAAACTCCTTATCTCAAGGGATATGGCGACACAACAAGCCCGATTATCATAAGCGAGATGGGTGGGTTTGGTTTTGGTATATACCCCTCGGAGGCAAAAACCCTTGAAGAAAGCTTTCAGAAGCATTGCAGTATCTTATCAAAATTTCCACAAATACAGGGTTTTTGCTATACACAATTTACCGATACATTTCAGGAAACAAACGGGGTTGTTACCTTTGATCGCAGACCAAAAGCTAAGTTGCTTCCAATAATGCAAAAAGCGCTGGCAAAACATATATTTTGGTAACAAATATCGGTATAGTAGTCGATAAAAACGGTAAGGTACTACCTTTTCATGAGAGCTTACTTTTATTATGCTATTACTATGAAAAAATTGACAATAACTATCGCCACATTGCTGTTTGCAGTGAGCATTTATTCAGAAAGTGCTGATTATCTGAATGTAACGCTGGTAAGTCCAAAGATATCATACGATGAAAATGATGACATCATTGTGTATTGCGTTGTTCATAATACTGCACAGGTACCGGTCGAATTTACCATCTATGATATTCCCTATACAACGTTTCAGCCAGTTGTGTACTTGCAGAATGGAAAAGAGGCACCAATTACGGTTGATTACCGGTTAAAGAATATTCCTGCTTACAGGTTAGTAGCAGAAGAAGAGGGAAGAAAAATTATTTTGCAACCTGATGAAAAATTTGTGTACAGGGCAGTGTGCAATAATTTTTATACATTGGCAAAGGATAACAAATACCGTATTAAGGTATACTTTTATCCGGATGCTAAAGATGAGTATACCATTAAATCAGATAATGAACTTACTATAGCTGTTGTTCCGGTTCCGGAATTTGCCATGCGTACCGGTATTGTTAAAAAGGAGCGTAACATTACCCCTTCAGAGGTGGTACTGTTAACCCTCAATGCAGAAATGAACAAAAAGTGGGATAATGTTATTAAGTATATAAATATTGAAAAATATATTTATGCCTATTCAGAATTTGCAAAACGCTATTCTACTACAAACGATTATGAACGCTTGATTGTTGAGCAGGAATTTATTAATTTTATAACAAAGGATCGCCCTGATTATTTGATTGACTTTTCAGTGCTTCATGAACAGATAATAGCGCAGACGAATGTTGCCTATGTTGATGTTAAGGTAAAGCGATGGGGTCCGCGCTTTCCTGCAACGATGAAGTACCGGTACACGCTGGAGCCATATAACAATTTATGGGTGATAGTTAATGTAGATGTATCAATACTTAAGGAATAATCTATGACAGAGATACTTTCACAGGATGAAATTGATGCCCTGTTGACCGCCATCTCAACAGGTGAAGCGGATACAACCGATTATACCGCGGTTAAAGAACAGCGCAAGGTAAAGATATATGATTTCCGGCGCCCTGATAAATTTTCCAAAGACCAGATACGTACCCTGCAGATGATGCATGAAACGTTTGCACGTTTAACAACAACTGCTCTGTCAGCGCAATTGCGTGCTTTGGTAAGTGTGCATGTGGCTTCTGTTGATCAGCTTACCTATGAGGAGTTCATACGTTCTATTCCCAATCCCACTACACTTGCAGTTATCAATATGGATCCTCTTAAAGGTTCAGCGGTACTGGAGATAGATCCTTCAATAACCTTTACTATCATCGATAAGCTTTTTGGCGGTACTGGTGAATCAACAAAGATCAGCCGTGAGTTAACCGATATTGAGCTATCGGTTATGGAAGGCATTATTGTCAGAATTTTAGGGAATCTTCGTGAAGCATGGTCAAATGTCATTGATCTTCGTCCACGATTGGGTAATATTGAAACAAATCCGCAGTTTGCACAGATTGTTCCTCCTAACGACATGGTTGTTCTTGTAACGCTGGAAACAAAGGTAGGGGAAGTGGAGGGGATGATGAACCTATGTATTCCCTATATCACTATAGAACCTGTTATTTCAAAGCTATCAGCTCAGTACTGGTATTCAAGTATCAGAAAGGGTGCTACCGATGAAAATGCTGCAATAATACAAAGCAGGTTAGAATCGGTTGAGTTACCCATAATAGTAGAAGTTGGTGAGGTAGAAATAACCATGGAAGAATTGTTGGCTATTCAACTTGGTGATGTTATTAAACTCCCCAACACTAAAGTTAATTCAGATATGACAGCAAAAATTGGTGGAAGGAAAAAATATAAGTGTCGCCCGGGTGTCATAGGAAATAGAGTAGCAGTGCAAATAGGAGAAAAGATTGAAGACATACCTGATGAACTGCTTGTCAGCAAAAGAAGTGAAGAGGAATAGCTTACTTATTACTTACAAATATCTTATTGATTTACTACTTTGTTTAAATAGGGTAATGGATCAACAAATTCTGTACCAATCTTAATTTGATAAAAGCAGATATGGCGTGTGGCATTTCCGGTTTTACCAACATACCCGATAACTTCACCTTTTGCAACTTTTTGTCCTTCCTCAACCGTCACACGCTGGCAATGTGAATAGGCAGTAACAAATCCATATTTATGTTTTATAGATACAGTTAATCCTAATTGATTGTTCCATACTATTGATTCCACTATACCAGGAGCGGTAACTTTAATAGGTGCTCCGGGAAATGCAGCGATATCAACTCCTTCATGAAATTCTTTCTGAAATGTAAATGGAGATGTACGTATACCATAGCGGGTAATAACGAATCCATCAACAGGCCACATTGATGGTGTATTTTCTATAACTTTTCGTCTTTCACGCATGAACTTTTTTATGTCTTTGAGAACATCTTTAGTAGTTTCCAGATCCTGTACCATCTCTTCAATATTGAGAATTTCAATTGGAGGCGAACCCGGTTCTTCGGTATCAACGATTCCCGATACGCCACCTTTTGCCCAGAGAGTATCGGCTCTGTTGCCAGGTGTTAATGAATAGAGGTATGATAGCTCCGGTTTTAAATGCTGAAATATATCATATAATTTATTTACTTCTTCTTTATACTTTGCAATCTGTATTTTGGAATTTGAACCATACATCTTAAGACGGGATACTTCTTTTATTGTTGATGTATGGTTTATAATAAATACTGATGTGAGCGCTAATATAAGTACGATCGATGTGATAATCCCGGTAAGTGTAAAAAGAGTAATGTGTAAATTTACTATCTTTTTTTCAGAGTGAGGGATGATCATAATGGTTAAACGCTCATTTCCTCTTTTCTTTATGTGCTCCCATTTTGCTTTAATTTTAGAACTGATCTGTTCCCATTTTTCAAAGACAATGTCCTGTATCTGTTTCTGGAGATCATATAAATTTGATTCTTTAAACGGATTCAATCCCATAGTATTGTTAAACCTGTTGCATAGTAGTATAGTAATTATCAAACAATAGTAAACAAAATGTATAGAAAAGTAGCAGATATTCTATACATGACTTTGCATGTATAGAATAAAAATAACCTGTCTATTTTAATAATCGACCATTTATTGTCAAGTTTATTCTTTTTTTATGGTCAAATTGTTAAAGCTTCATTGTGAGTGACAGAAAGGGCGTATTGCAATGTGTTCAAAAAAGTTCATGGTAGACAACGACGTATAGATTTAAAAATTACATGAAATGAATAGAAATTAAAAAATTTGCTAAAGCAAATAGTTCACATTCCGAAATGTTGAATAAGGGAAAATATATAGAAAAATTCATTAAATAGATGAAATGCATACATAATATAGTATAAATAACCGTAAACGCCATAAACCATAGATAAACAAATATAATTGCCTTTAATTCTTTAAACAGAGCTTCCGAACATCACAATAAGCTGTAAGGTTCTTTGAAAACTAATAAGGCAATCCCTGCAACGCCATATTCTTCATTTTTTCTTTTATTTTAAAAAGGTAGCAACTTAAATGAGGGATAAGGGGTTGTAGTGAAGTAAAAAAAGGGTATTCTCTTTTTTTAGATCAACAACCCGGTTTTATCCTGATAGGGAGATCAGGAAAATTTTAACACAAAGGAGTGTGTGTATGATTATTAACCACAACTTAAGCGCTATTAATTCAAATAAGGTGCTAAAGTTTAAACACTGGGATGTTAACCGTTCAATGGAGCAGTTATCATCCGGTATGCGTATCAACCGAGCAGGCGATGATGCTTCGGGATTGGCTGTATCTGAAAAAATGCGTACTCAGATTCAGGGTTTGCGGCAGGCTGAGCGAAATACTGAAGATGGTATGTCATTTGTTCAAACAGCAGAAGGATACTTAAATCAAACTGCAACCATATTGCAAAGAATCAGGGTGCTTGCGGTTCAGTCATCTAATGGTATCTATACTCTTGAAGACAGACAGCTTATTCAGGTTGAAGTATCGGCTCTGGTTGATGAAATTGATCGAATTGCATCTCAGGCAGAATT
>JAKPOE010000186.1 GCA_029548025.1 Spirochaetota bacterium | reverse complement strand
ACCGGCAGGACCGGGCCATTCTGGAATGAGCGCTATAAGGATATCATTGTACAGTTTGCCCATGATGCGTTTCATTATCTGTTGTGGTTATTGTGGTATATAGCGTTCAATCCAGTGCGGAAGCGCCAGTGCGATAGTCCTGTCAAGTATCGCTACAGCAGCATACAATCCTATGTACAGGAGGGTGCTGATGTTGGTGTACCGATAGACCATCATGAGTACTTTCTGCAGTTGGGGGACAGTTTCAGCGAACGAGTGAAGCGGTTTTTGCAGTATGAGGAGGCGTACCGCAAGCGTTATTCTATTGCACAGTGGGTATAAAAAAGGGGTCAGAGCCTATTTTAACGAATACCAAAAAAGAGGCCGTCTTTATTAGAGACAGCCCCACTTTTACGCTTTAACACCCGTATACAACAAATTCAATTACTGTATTATTTACTCATTCATATAATATTCATCCTTGAGAGCATACACATATTTCTCCAGAACGCGGTTATACCTATCGTGGTCAACAACAGGCTTCTCAATCATCTTCAAGCACAATTCCTGTTGTTTTGATGTACTGCTTGTTTTTGAATAAATTTGCAGAGCAAACTTTGAAAAGTCACGGATCATAAAGTCAAATATCTGATCAATCAAATCATCTTCCACCGCATAGATTGTCTTGTTTTCAAGGATAAGCTGACCATAGGCAACCAGCGTAAACAACTCGCCTATAGACAATAAAAAGTCAATATCCTCACTCTGCTGTTTATCAGGGGTAGCACCGGTCATAAAATCCTTAAACGCATTAATCTGTTTTTTGAAAATTTCTACGTTTGGAAGGTTCACACTGTTATAGGCAATATTGTAATCATGAAATTGAATCTTACTCAACCCCTTCGTTGGACCCTGATTAAATAGAAAATCATCATTGGCAGCATCAAGACGCTGAGGAACTTCAGGGAACTCTTTTGGATTAAAGAAATAGTTGAACATGAATTTAATTATCAACGCCATATTCACATGGACAGTTCCCTCCAGCTTTGGCAATGCCCTGATATCGCGTGCAGCCATGTGGAAGTATGTATCCTTTTCAAAACCTTTTGCAGCTATGATATCCCACAGTAAATTGATGACCTCCTCGCCCTGTGTGGTCACTTTCATCTTCACCATTGGATTGTACAAAAGGTATCGTTTGTCATTTTCATTGGCACAGCGCATATAATCGGTTGCACGCAGAGCAAAAAGTTTCATTGCAACAAGCCGTGTATAGGCATCAACAAAAAACTGTTTAATATGCGGAAAGTCGGTTACATATTTGCCATACAGATTACGGTGTCCGGCATGATTCAACGCTTCATAAAAGCAGTGTGTTGCAATACCAATTGAACCCCATCCTAGATTAAACTTACAAATATTGATAGTGTTCAGCGATGAATCCCATGCATCACGTCCCTTATCAAGGATATCAGCTTCGGCAATTGGATAATCGTGCAGTGCATATTCAGCAACGTATGATTGATTCTGAATAACATTTTTTATACACTCAAATTTTTCATGCTGCGAATCCGCAACAAAGAAAACATAATCACCGGTATCAGCAAATTTACCAAATGTTGACACCATTGCAGCTTTATTGGCATTCCCTATATAGTATTTATCACCATTAGCCCGGTAAGTGCCATCACCATTAGGATACAGCATCATATCGCTGGAATAGATATCAGCGCCATGTTCCTTTTCAGAAAGCCCAAAAGCAAAGATAGCGCCCTCTTTCAAAAGTTTGGCAGCCTTTTGCTTCACCTCTTCGTTTTTGCCAATCCATATAGGTCCCAGACCCAATGCTGAAACCTGAAAGGTATACCAGTAGCAAAGTCCGTAAAATCCTAAAATTTCTGCATAGTTAACAATCCTGTAGGTATCCCATCGGCTG
>JAKPOE010000159.1 GCA_029548025.1 Spirochaetota bacterium | reverse complement strand
ATTGATTGACACTCTTTAGGTGGCGAAAATGTAAATACGGCAACATCCCAATTACTTGCAACTGGAAAATTTTTATTCTCGACAGTTGACGAAAATGTAGTTCCTCCATTAATATCATACTTCAATGCATTAGTTTGTATCGCACTCGATTTGTAAGTAACATAAACTTTATATATTTTTTTAACGTGTAATAAATCCCCAAAGTCTATGTCTTTAGTGGTGAATGTTATACCGGATTTAGACGCCGAAGTATCATCCCAAGTATAATACATAATCGTATTTGTGCCATCAAAAAAACCAACTGCCAAATCACCATTCCAATCCTGAATGAAATTAGTATATACATTAGAATTTACAAATGCATTTGATAATTTTACCCACGAATAAGTAGGGAAATCAAATAAATAGCAATTGCCACTATCAGCCAGCTTCCCTGAGCAATCTCTCATTATCAATAATTGCTTTTTTGTGCGAATGTAACCAATCATACTGGTTGATTGAATGAAATCACTCCAAATTGTTGTCTTGATTTTACACGGCAAACCTGCAATCCTATCACCTATCAGATTAACAGGATTACCACTACCATTATAAAAATAACAGCCCGATTTATTAATCCACGCTATTCCCATCTCAGTTTCAGTTATCTGGGCTGGTATCCTTACACCCATAAACTTATGTTCAGATTCCTTCATCCAGTCAGTAGGCGAACCAGAAGATATATTTATAATATACAGGGTATATTCTTTAAACGCCAGTAATCTATCGGCATAAACAGCTAAAGCCGTATAAGATTCTGAATCACCAATTGCAATATCAACATAGTAATCAATCGGAAAAGTATCGAATTTATTAGCAACTGAATAATAAATTCGGTCTGGAAATGATTTGTTTTCACCTGTATTGCTTTCAATTCTACGCACATTAGCGACAAAAGCCCGCCGATTGCCTATAACACAAGCCTTGTAACCTTCACCATCCGCACCAATTGAATTTGAAACTACATCGTGGCTATAACCATTGAGATTTTCATAAGTATCTATATTCTGACCCAGCGAATCAACCGAACCAGTCGAAGTTTGAGTAGTTGATGTTCCCACTGATGTCCAAGCTGTGTATTTACTATTAAGCGTTGCCCTTGCGCCTTGACGCATATCTATATCTATCAGTAAAAACCACGCATCATCAGAACCGCTAACGCGGGCATATATCCGCCCACCGCTTATCCGCTCATTGTAACCTGTGCTACTGGTTTGCGCTCTAACAATTGCTGAAACTTTCTGACCATTAGCAACTGTAAAAGTATTATTACTTGTAGGAATGTAAAGTAATGATTCTTGATTACCATCGTAAATAAAACTAAATGCCACTTCATAAGTTGCAGCTTCCCAAGCCGAATTATCATCAGCACTCGTAGTCAGCGTAACATTAAACCCAAGATTAGCTGTTGGATAATTAGTTGGATGAATTATTCCGTATGTTGGCGGAGATAGCTTGTTATCCTTCTCATACCAGTCGTAATAAATCTTAACAGCCTTTGTGCCTTCAAAATGCGTCCTCTTGATTAGCCCAAACCATCTAACCCGAGACGCATTGCCTAATTCAGCATCACACGCTCTAATCGCACCATCAACCGTATAGTAAATCATCTTGGCATAATTAGACATATACCCACCAGTAGTATCAATCGTTATCTGGTCTGGCGTCCATATCTTTTTATTTCTTGAATAAGTATCAACTTTGCCATTAACGGCATCCGCCGAAAGCAATAAAACTTCGTTTTTAGGGAATGATTTTATTGTCCCAGAAACATACTGTTCAGTTGTTAAATTTTTATCAGTGTATATATAGGTAAGATTTAAATCCGATGACTTTACTACATAAAATTTATTGTTATATTGTGTGCCACTAATTAATATTTCAGTACCAGGTGGATATTTAGATGCTAAATTTAAACAAACATAACCAGTTCTGCTACCATGATCGATAGGGAATGCTATTGTTAGCGTTGTGCCAGAACCAGAAATAACTGTATAATATCCATCATAATAAATAGTATTAATAAGTCTTATTGGTTCATCAGCGACTATACCATGTGCGGTAGCCGTTGTTATTGTTAATACGCCAGAATCCCACGATGTTGATGATATTTTAGCCTTATAAGTAATATAATTAAGATATAAAATAAGACCACTATCAGTTCCATCGCCAACAATAGTATTTGATTTCGGCTCGGTTTCATAATCACTTTCCAATACCGCCAGTCCGTAGCCACCAACAGCTTTTGCCGTTTGGTTATTAATATCAGTATGGGTCTTTAATCCGCCTGCGGTTCGGATTGCGCCTTGCTGGTCAACCATAAAATTGTCAATGTCAACTAACTCA
>JAKPOE010000157.1 GCA_029548025.1 Spirochaetota bacterium | reverse complement strand
TCCGTATCTGGCGCGAGAATATTATCCTGATTTTAATCCAGGTGTATATGGAAAACCAAACAATAAAAAAGTTGCTATTATTGGCGCAGGCCCTGCTGGACTTTCTGCAGCATGGCAACTGGCGAGAAGAGGATATACAGTAACAGTATTTGAAAAGGCCGGTGATATTGGTGGCAAGGTGAGATTGGCAATCCCAAAAGACAGGTTGCCGGATGAGATATTGGGAAGGGATCTGGAACGTATCAAAAGTTTGCCCATAGAGTTTAAGGTCAATACTCGTGTGGATGCCAAGCTCTTTTCCAGAATATACCAAGATAATGATCTGGTGCTCATTGCAACAGGTAGTTACATTTCACGTAAACTTTTGGTTAAGGGTGGTGAGCGCATTGTTTCAGGACTGGAATTTTTAATGGGCATAAATGAAGGCAACCCCATGGATTTAACCGATAACGATGTTGTCATTATTGGTGCCGGGAATGTTGGGATGGATATAGCCTGTGAGTCATGGCGTCACGGTGCAAAAACAGTTACTGCTGTTGATATCCAGAAGCCGTTATCCTTTGGTAAAGAACGCGAAATGGCAGAAAAGCTTGGTACTGCTGTAATCTGGCCCAGAAGCATAGATTATATTGATGATACCATGATCTATTTTACCAATGGCGAATCGATGCACGCCGATTTTATTTTTATAAGCATTGGTGAAAAGCCAGATATCTCATTTTTACCTGAAACAGTAATGGTAAATGAGCGGGGATATATTGCAACGGCAGATAAATCATTCAAAACCTCTGATAGCAAGGTTTATGCTTGTGGCGATATTGTAACGACAGGTTTAATAACGGATGCTATTGGGATGGGCAGGTTGGCTGCAATGGAAATACATGCCTACTGTGAAGGTGAAGATTTTATCTATCCAGGAAAAACACCGGTGTCACGACGAAGAATTAACACTGCCTATTTTGGAGGTGAAACACACGAGATTGATAGATGTATAAGCTGTGGCACCTGTATTTTTTGCGATAAATGTGTGCAGATATGTCCACAGGGAGCAATAACACGAAATGGTGAAATTTTTACCATTGATTCAGAATTGTGCACAGCATGTTATACCTGTGTTAACGTTTGCCCGCGTGGGGCATTACAGCCTGGTGATTTTGATGCTATTGCCAATGATGTATTGTTTAAGAAATAATCACAATAATCTTACTTCAAAATCTTCTTTAATGTCTTTTCTAAGTAATCAATGTGCTCTACAACTGCTTCCCTGGCTACATCAGGTTTATTGGAATTGATTGCATTAAGAATTTTGAGGTGCTGATTATAGATGTCATCTGATGTGTTCTTTACCTTTGATAGCTTTTCACGGCTATAGGGAAGTACACCACGCAAAATGGTTGAAATAGCATTTAAAACATGAGCAAATATAGTGTTGTTTGTGGCTTCATAAAGGTGATTATAAAATTGTGCATAAAATTTACCACCTTCACGTTTTTGAATCAAATTTTCAACACCCATAAGTTCAATCTGGGTTTTGAATGAATTGAGCTTACGCCGTTGCTCTTCGTTGGCGCGTAATGCGGCTAAAGCGGCTGCCTCGGCATCTATAATGCGCCGTACCTCTAAAAGTTCCCATATTTTTTTATGGTCAATCTGGATCAATCCTTCAATAGGAGTTCTAATTGCATCGTTGATGACTGATTTTACATATTTTCCTTTGCGTCCCTGTGACTCGATATAGCCTTTTGCTTCAAGCAATTTCATTGCCTCGCGCAAGGATATACGGCTAATACCAAATCTTCTGGTCATCTCTAATTCTGAAGGCAGCCTGTCACCTGGCTTTAACACGCCGGATGAAATAAGTTCAATAATCTGTGAAACTACCAGACTCGGGATGTCAGGGGCTTTTTCAATTTTGTTGATCATGAGCTGAATGCCTTTGTTACGTGGTGCCATTGATGTGGTCTCCTTTATAGGGTAGTGTAGTGTTTTTCATAGTGCCATGAAATGATATATCAGAATGATCATTACTCCAAAGTATTATTGTATTACATATTATAATATTAATAATATTATGTCAACACAATTAATATAGCAAAGTTGTATGACTATCTATACAAAATAAAATAATTTTAATTAAAGCAAAAAATATGTATTATTATATCATTACTATACAAAATATCTAAAAAATTTGTTGATTTGTTTATTGTAATACAATAGGCAACATTGTCAATGGTAGAGTATTGGTTGACCAACATAGTGTTGGCAATAGTATAAATGTAATGTAATAGTTTTTGGGGCGATAGTAACTTTTTATTGACTGATGATTGTTCATTGCATTTATTGTTATCATTATAGTTCGGGTTGTTACCATTGCCTGCAATAATCTATTTTTGGGAAAAACGTACATGAAGATTATCATAAGCGGACCAAAGGGTTGCGGAAAATCAACCGTGGGAAAACGAATAGCCGGGGAGATAGGTGTCCCGTTTTACGAAACCGATGAAATGATTGAATCCATGTTTGCTGATAAGCATGGAACGCATAAAACCTGCAGGATGATAGCACAGGAGTTTGGTGAAGAGCATTTCAGGGAATGGGAAACGGCAGCCATTGAAACAATTGCGCTACTGGACTGGTGTGTGGTTGCTACCGGTGGGGGTACCATGCTGTTGCCCACCAACAGGGCTTTATTGCGCAGGGATAGCATTATTATTTTACTAAAGGCACCTATTGATGTGTTGTGGGAGCGTATGCAGATAACCGGGCTCCCGCCATTTTTACAGGGGGATGATGCATACCATAACTATTGTCAGCGGGTTATGAAGGTTTATGAAGCAACAGAGCATATCAGTGATGTTGCCGTTGAAGTAACTCACGATAATGAAGCAACAGTTCATAAGGAGATTATAGAGCAGATTTCATTTGTTATGGGGCAATGGATGTTTGCTCCCAATACCTTTGGGCAGGTACTGCGAATAACCACCTTTGGCGAAAGCCATGGGGCTGCAGTGGGTGTGGTTATTGATGGCTTAAAACCGGACATCCCTATTGATGAAAACGATATACAAAAACAGCTTGATAAACGAAAGCCCGGGCAGAGCACTATAAGCACTCAACGCAAAGAAGCTGACCACGTTGCAATTGTATCAGGGATATTTGAAGGGAAAACAACGGGCACTCCTGTATGTATGATAGTATATAATAAAGATAAGGATTCCATGGCGTACGAATCAATCAAAGATATATTCAGGCCAGGGCATGCTGATTTTACTTTCTGGAAAAAATATGGTATACGGGACTATAGAGGTGGAGGACGCTCTTCAGGACGTGAAACGGTAGGGAGGGTTGCTGCCGGAGCTATCGCCCTGAAACAATTACAGGCAAAAGGTGTCCAGGTGCTGGCGTATGCAGAAGAAATAGCGGGGATACAGGGAACTGTTGAGGATTATTCATTCATAGAAAAAAATACTGTACGGGCAGCAGACCCACAGAAAGCCCCGCTAATGGAAGAGGCTATAAAAAAAGCAGCAGCAGAGCATGATTCCGTTGGCGGCATTGTGAAATGTGTTGTGAAGGGACTGCCTGCAGGATTGGGGGACCCTGTATTCTTTAAACTTGATGGACGGCTTGCATGGGCTATCATGTCTATTGGTGCTGTAAAAGGTGTTGAGTTTGGTAGTGGCTTTGCCGCAGCACGCAAACGAGGTAGCCAGAATAATGATGCCATGAAAGATGGAAAATTTTTAACCAATAATGCCGGTGGCATTCTGGGCGGCATTGCTACAGGGCAGGATATTGTAATGCGGATTGCGGTAAAGCCAACCCCTTCCATTGCCATGCTTCAGCAAACCATGAATATCTATAGC
>JAKPOE010000121.1 GCA_029548025.1 Spirochaetota bacterium | reverse complement strand
CAAAACCATTTCACTATAAAGATAAAGGCAGTATGGTTACCATTGGACGCAACCATGCAGTAACACAGGTAGCTGGTTTGCATTTAAAAGGGTATATAGCCTGGATTATCTGGATATTTATCCATATACTCTATTTAATTGGATTTAGAAATAAACTTTTTGTTATGATCAACTGGGTGTGGGATTATATTTTCTTTGAAAAGAGTGTCAGGCTTATCTTGCCTCGATGCTGCGATAATCCTGATAACACTACATGTAAACGAAGGTTTCCCAACAATCATTTTTGCAATTAATAAACAATGAGCCAGCGACCAGGATCGAACTGGTGACCTGCGCATTACGAGTGCGCCGCTCTACCAACTGAGCTACGCTGGCACAATGCTGCACATGGTTTATATGTAAGCTAATAGCACTAATTTTTTGTCAAACGAAAAATATGCCATAACCTGCAAATCATAATTAAATCCAATAATCATTATTATAAATAGAATTAGATTCAACAAGGCATCATTTAAAAATAAAATGTAGTCTATGCAGATTATATTTTTATAAAATATTCTTGATTATTTTAACCGATTTATTATATGTAAACAAAGTTACTAAAAAAAAATATATATAAGGGGTATGGCAGTTATGGGTTCTATTATACTGTTCAATTCGTTTTCATTGGGCACAATTATACCTATAATTTTTTTCTTAACAACAGGATTTTTTTTATACAATACAAAAGATAAATCAGAAGCTACCACCATATTAGCTAAAGCTTTAATTATACTGGGTGTTTTTAATTTTGGATATTTTATATCATCAAGTGTTTATCATCCATTGGCAGCATATCATCGATGGCTAACCATTTTAACCATATTGCTGGGGATAGCATATCTGGGATACTTTTATTTCTTTTATCCATCTCCAAAAGCTCCCCGTGCTGCTAAAATATATATTATCATGGGTTATATACTTTCATTTGGTGCACTGATTGCTTTTATCATTGTCTCGTTGCAGTCGGATATTGTATTTTTATTCAGAGGGCACTATTATGATTTTGATGCTGATGAGATAAGCAAGCAGATAGGTGTCTTAATAATGGTTGGAATTTTATGTTCTTTTATTGTACTGTGGTGGCGTTTTTTTACCAGCAATAAAGAAGAAAAAAAGATCTTATTACTTTTGTTTTTATTCACAGTGATAGGTACCGTCGTTCCTTCCACCACCAATACGCTGAGCAGGGAAGGTGTTATTGATAGAGACGTATTCCATACGGCATGGACATTGTTTAACCTTTTAGGTTTCTTTCTTGTCTTTATAGTTTATATCAATAATTCAAAAGAACGATTTTCATTTTTAGGTAAACTCATCGGGATTATACTGGTAACTGTTTTGTGCTTACTGCAGATTATAGGATTTATTGTTCTAAAAAAGAATGAAAAGGATTTTGATGAAATTTATTACCGTTCTGCTTTGTTAACAGTACTCAACAACCAAACTATGGATAACTATATCTATCACGCTACATACAATATTGCCAATAATACATGGACACAAAATCTGCCAGATAGTTATAATAAAGATGACATTGCAATGGAGATGAAACATGCATATACATGGAATATGATTTTTTCACATGCTGAAAATAATACTGTAGAGGGGTTGCAATTATTATTGGATAATACCCCTGTATCGTTTCAGGGATATGTGGCAACATTACGGTATTATATTGAGCAGCATAAAAACACCATTGACTATAGTGCATTAATGGCATTTTGCAGGGAACTTGATGCGAAGGTCTATCATTTCCACCATAAGATATCGCAATTAAAAGGCCCTAACTTCAGGAATGACCTGAAGTTATTATTACCAAAACAAGAACCTATATTGCAACAATTTACCAGTGCCATCGCCAATTACCTTGAAACAACTTCAAAAGAAGGTGAAGAGTTAAAACATGACATAACACAGTTCTTAATCCCGGTACAATTTCCCGGAATGCGAACATACCATGTTGCAACTGATGGTCAGCACGTTGTTGCTTATCGATACATAAACAATGAAATTATTCATGAGATAGCTTTCCCTTATACTGCATATCGTTCATTTATGCATTCAACTGTCGCCATATTAATAGCAATTGTTATTATAGTATATGTATTTATCCGCTTTGGGATACGATTATTTTTTGCAGGCATCCTTGTTAAACCTCTTCGTCAGTTAACTGATGGTTTGAAAGAAGTTGATAAAGGCAATTTTGACGTTGCCATACCGGTACAGTCCGGCGATGAATTTGGTTATATTACCAGCGCTTTTAATAAGATGGTTGAATCGTTAAAGAACTTGTTCCAATCAACACATGCAAAATCAGAAGAAGTAAAACGATTGAGCTCTGATCTTAATATTTCAGCTACCAAGTTATATGATATTGCAAGGGAACTATCAACCATTGTAGAAGAAACCTCCAGCGCATACGAAGAGATGTCATCGTCGTTTGAATCCAATCTCAACGCAATTCAACAGCAAGCTAACAGTATGGACGTGATTAAAAATGATATTGAATCAATAGATGCCAGCAGCAGTCAGGTGTCACAGCGAATAACGCGTTTATCAAATTCTATTGAGCAAGCTGTAAAACAATCTGAGGAGGGAGAAGTTACCATTACCAAATCAATCAATGCTATTGAATCAATAGCTGAATATTTAAAAGAAGTTGAACAGACCATTGTGAATATCAATGAAATAGCTGATAAAATTAACCTGCTGGCATTAAATGCTGCCATAGAAGCTGCACGAGCAGGAGAATCCGGTAAAGGATTTTCAGTTGTTGCTGATGAAGTAAATAAATTAGCAGATCAAACCACTGACATAGTAAAGGGGATTCATGCAACCATTGCCGATCAGGCTAAAATGATCACCAATGAAATACAGTATATTAGTAAAGCTACTGAAGCTATTAAAGCTATTCGAAAAGGCATTGGTGAAACCTTTAATGTACTGAAAGACACCGTTGATTTTACCAACGAATTAGGGATAAAAAATCAAGATATACGATCAAAACTTGAAAAATTTAAAGAACTATCCGGGTCAGTGTATAATTTTTCGATGGAACAAAAAGTTACCATTGATGAGTTAACCAAAGCGGTCAATGCAATTATCGAAATAAGTCAGAAAGCGCTTGAAAGTGCTGAATTTGTACAGGGGTTTTCAAAAATCCTTGATTTAAGTGCACAAGAGTTAAGTGAAAGTATAGGATATACTGCTAATTCTAATTCTAATTCAGAATCTGACAATAATACGTAATTTGTATATCGGATTGTAGTATTTAGATTGTAGTATAAAGTACAACATCTTTTATGTTTATAAATTTGTTACTTTAAAATTTTTTAAAGAAAAATTATTGATTTGTTGCTATATTTGTATACATTATTTATAGTATTAATCATTCAATTAAATATATTAATTATATTCATGAAAATTATACTATTTATGCGTAATATGGAGGGATGAAATGCCTACCTACGAATATGTTTGTACCTCTTGTAATAATAAATTTGAATTGTTTCAGTCTATAAAGGATGAACCAGTAAAAACATGTGCTCAATGCGGAGGTGAAGTTAAACGTATTATAGGTGCTGGAGCCGGAATTATTTTTAAAGGATCCGGCTTTTATGTAACCGACTATAAGAATAATTCTAATGATAAGTTAATTAAATCTTCTTCAGAGCCTTCATGTGCTTCATGCCAATCCAAAACATGTGAAGCTAATACAGAATCGTAGAATAATAGAATAACTATTTTTTTATCATCAGATTTCTTTTCTGGCGATAGAGTGTATACAGATACTTCTCTATCGCAATAATACCAGAAGCAGGAATAACTTCACCATTGAGTTTTTTTCCTACAAGTGAATCGCTAAATTCTTTTATTGCATCATACGATCGCATAACAACGGGAGATACAAGAACATATTCAATATCCGGGATTAATAATTTCTGGCTTCTTCGTGGATATAACACCTTCCGTGCATTATAAATGGGGATTACTATTTTTAATCCTGTATTTCTTAATTCTTCAATTAATTCATTTATATCTGACTCATTTTCATCAGTAATATCAATGACCTCTGTCATGGCTATAATATTTTTATTAATTGAGCTGATAGTATCATAAAAATTTTTTGTTTTTTTACTTAGTTGATGAACCGGTGATGAAAATACATGAGTTTGTGTAATAGGTTTTATTATTGTCTTTCTTTTAAATAGAGAAAGAAATGCATCAACAAATCGTTTTAATAATGATTTTTTTTGCTTTGTTTGTTTTACAATGGTAACCGGCTGCGATGGCAACTCTTCAATCTTTTGTTTATCAAAGTCATCTATAATTTTTTGTAGAATTTGTTTTTGTTCGCTATTAAGTGATAGTTCGTCATATGCATCCCCTGCAATAATATTTTCAGCAATTTTAATTAAAATAGCATATGTTTTTTTTATTTTATCTTTTTCCAGATAACCTAACTTTTCAAATTTATCCCTCTGATAATTGATTAATTGATTAAGCTCTGACAGATAACTAATCAATACCGTTCCATCACAATAATAGCGATGATTATCTTCAGGATTAGTAAAAGCAATTACCTTTGCATTTTTACAATAATTTGATTCACGCCATTTTTCAATGAGTTCTTCATCTATATCTGGCAAACTATCAATAATATCTACCTGCGTACATAATTTGTGTTCATGTATAAATGAAACAATATCATTGTTATAGGTATCAACAGGATCAAGCAGGGCGTCAACTTTTAATAGACAAGATCTGAAAGCATGAGTATTTTTAACCTCCGCTAAATCACTTTCATTAAGTAGCGATGCTAAATCTTCCAGAAGCACCGTAAATATGTAATCCAGCTTGGCATCACGGTAATCACTGAACTCATTTGATATAATACCAAATCGTTTAAGCCTGCGCAAAAGCATATCAGCATGTTGAGATATTATATTTTTCAATGTTTTAAAATTAATAGAACTTTTAACGCTCTGATAATTTTCAGCATGGAAGCAGTAATCTTCAGCCAGCTCAACATGACTTTTATCTATGGTAAAATGCTTGAATATAAAAATTGTTTTACCCAATTCTGATTTAATAATCCTGTTTAAGTCATTTTTATTAATGGATTTCTTTATAAGTTTTGAAAGATTAAAAAGACGATATTGCTTTAACAGCGCTAATAAATTTTGTTTTGATATTTCATCTCGCATTGCCTGCAAACGGTTAAATTCTTCTTCAAGAACATCAACGCAGTACTCTTCTTTCTCAATTATGTTTAATTTTTTTGTTTTTTCTTCAACATGGAAATCAAAGGTTATCAGCTTTTTTACATGATCGGGATAGTTGTTGCAAAGCTGTGTTACAAGATAACCAATCTGGCTGTTGCGAGAAGTAGTAAAAGGTATGGGAATGTTTCGCGAGGATTGTAAAAACTGCAGTGTAGCCATTTCATGTTTGCCATCAGGAAGTGATAATTCCTGCATTTTTACTATTTCAGATAAAATATCATAAACATGAGGTTCCTTTGCCAGTAGCCCTTGAACAAACGGGAATTGTTTCATTTTACTTTCTGTGTTCATATTAAAATGGTGAACATTTTAAGATAAAAAAACATAGATAGGTATCATAGTGTGTCAGCAAAACGTATTGATTGCTCATGATTGCCATTTACAAAATCTTGAAAGATAGTTGTTCAAAATATGGTAGGTACTATAAATTAAGTAAAGTACTTTATTAAAAAAAAGGATTTTTATTTAGCAACAAATGTTTATAATGAATATATCAAACATAAACCAACATAAACCAACATAAACCATGTATAATAATACACAATAAACACAGCTAAATAGAAATAAATAGAACAAGTGGATATTTGAAAGATTAAAATTTAGACTTTATGCTGAAGTACAATATTTCAAAACCACTGTATTGTGACAGTTTTAATATTATGTAGAAAAGAGATTGTAAAAAGTGGAGTTTCAATAATAATTATTGTTTTGTTAATTTATTTAATAGAAAGTTTATAACCTCTGATTGCAAGATTGCTATCTGTTCACCAGATGTCATATCCTTAATGGTAACAGAGTTATTGGCTAATTCATCCTGACCAACTATAATGGCAAATTTTGCCTTTTCCCTATCAGCACGTTTAAACTGCGTTTTAAATCCTTTGGTAATTGGGTCAAAATCACAGGATATATTGTTTTTCCTTAGAAGATTGGCAATGTGCATAACTACCGATGATGCAGTTTCATCGGCATAAATAATATATACATCCAATACATCGGTGAGCGTCGTTTGCTCCAGCAACAATTCAATACGTTCAATACCGGCAGCAAAACCTATGGCAGGAGTGGGTTTGCCTCCAAATAATTCAACCAGATTATTATATCGTCCACCAGCAGCAAATGCATTCTGTCCACCTAATTGCGCGGTAACAAATTCAAAGGTTGTTTTTGTATAATAATCTAAACCACGTACCAGAAGTGGATGAAGGCTATACTTGATAGTATGTTTTTGTAAAAGCTTTTGAACGTTATCAAAGTGCTCGTTACAAGCTTTGCATAAAAATTGTGTTATCTTTGGGGCATCCTGTTTTATGGCAACACAGCTTTCAACCTTACAATCTAATAATCGTAATGGATTGGTATATAAACGTTTTTTACAATCATCACAAAGTTCATGCTCATGGTTTTTATAATAATTGAATAACTCGGTAATATATGGTTTTCGGCAGTCAGGACAACCAATTGAATTTAATAAAAGCTCATAATCATGAATGTGTAGTTTGGTAGCAATATCGTTCATAATGGATAGTATTTCAAAATCAAAATAAGGATGATCACTACCAAATAACTCCGCACCAAACTGGTTAAACTGTCGCAATCTTCCTTTTTGAGGTCTTTCTGCTCTGAACATAGGTCCACAATAAAAAAATTTGCACAGTGATAAACGATTATATTCGCCATTTTCAACATAGGCACGAACCATGGAAGCTGTACCTTCGGGCCTGAGTGTTAAGCTTCTACCACCTCTATCTTCAAAGGTAAACATCTCCTTTGTCACGATATCCGTTGCGTCGCCAATCCCTCTTGCAAACACCTCTGTATACTCCATAATGGGTAATATCACCTCTCGGTAATTATAGAGTCGGAAAACCTCTTTTGCGGTATTGATAATATAATTAAATCTGGTAATTCGGTCAGGGAATATATCCTCTACGCCTGGCGGTTTTTGAATCATTGCGGTTCTCCTTATCCAGTATAATCTATAATCGTTTGCGCACAATTGCCCATCGGTCAACAGGTTTATCAAACACTACGGTAGGATACGTGTTTGGTTGTGCCATTTCACATTTTTTGCCATCAACCTCGATATCCATAACTATCGCCCCGCTATCCCTTATGCTATTGTTTGTTATGGGATAGATGATATCCAGATTATCACCTTTGTAAATAGGATTGAATGTTTTAATAATACTTTTTTGTGCATCTGAGTCAGTGCAATATCCCATAAACAAAGCTTTTTTAATGTAGGGTACTCCTTCAAATGGTTGATTGGCAAACTCATGAAAAAGATCGTCAGTATACGGTCTGTGGCTTACCAGATCCAATTCATTTGTCCAGAAATTTTTATAATGGCTGCTGTCAATACCGTTGTTATAGCAATCGATAGCATGACGATAGATGCGGACTGTATTAGCTACATAATAGAGTGATTTCATCCTGCCTTCAATTTTAAAAGCATCAACACCTGCCTGTATATATTCATTGATTCTTTGAATGAGACATAGATCCTTTGATGAAAGTATCTCAGTTCCATTATACTGTGCAATATCCAGATGATTGCCCGGACGCTTTTCCTCTACCAGCGAATAGTTCCAGCGGCAGGGATGTGCGCAATTACCCTGGTTTGCGTCGCGCCCGGTGAGGTAGCGGCTGAGAAGGCATCTTCCAGAATAGGCAATGCACAGCGCACCATGGCAAAAGATCTCCAGCTCACAGTTGGTATAATCACGGATCATTTTTATTTCATCCAGTGTTGTTTCCCTGGCTAAAACAATACGAGCTATCCCATGTTTTTGCCAGAATTGAATAGCTAAATGATTAAGAGTGGACATCTGCGTTGAAAGATGCAGCTTACATGTACTATCAGCTTCCTGTAAAAGCAAAGCCATTCCGGGGTCAGATACCATGATTGCATCAAATGGGATATGTTTAATAACACGTATGTATTCTTTAACAGGTTGTATGTCTGTTTCATGGAGAAAAGCATTGAGTAAAAATATTGCTTTTACTTGATGGTTGTGTGCGTAGGATACTGCCTTTTCTATATCTTCAACAGAAAAATTTTTGGTTGTTGCACGCAAATTAAATTGCTGACCG
>JAKPOE010000144.1 GCA_029548025.1 Spirochaetota bacterium | reverse complement strand
AGCAACAGCAGTACTATTGAATATGCAAAAACACAGCATAAATCTTTTGTGCTGTGCAGCCTGTATTATACTGTGCATATACCCTTATGAAATATTTAGCGCCGGCTTTCAGCTTTCATTTATGGCAACTGCCGGCATTTTACTTGTTTACAAACAGTATCATAACGGATTAAAACATTGCGGACATATTACATCAGCTCTTGCAATTACCTTTGCTGCACAGCTGTTTACCATGCCGGTGAGTGTATATCATTTCCATGAGCTATCGGTTACAGCATTTTTAGCCAATCTTGTTATCATACCAATGGTAAGTATATTTATGATTGCAGGATTATGCATCCCGCTTTTTTGCCATGCAGGATTGACTAACGTTGCATCATTCATAATGCATCATATGTATACCATTATTGTAAAGCTTACACAGTTTTTTGCTTCATTCCATGGCACCATCTATATTGATTCATTACTGCTTGCAGGCATATACCTGATTATTGTAATAATCCCTCTGGTATATAAAAAAAAGGCTAATATCGTTATACTGTGCGGCATCATCGCATTGCTTCTGTATCACAACCAACCACAAAACAAGGTAATACATTATAATGGTGGCGATAGTTCCTGGTATACAGTGCTGCTTGATAAAGGAAGCGCCTGCTGTATAATTGACCTGAAAAGTTTTAACGATTATGGCAACCTGACATCGCAATTAAAAAAACATTCAGTTACAAAAGTGCACATCATGCTTCCCAATGCATCAAACAAAAATTGCACGTATGCAGCCATGCTTGCCAAACAATTTGCATTACAGGACATCGCAGTTGGGGATTATGCGCTCTATGCTATAAAAAAAATAACCACGATAGCATCGGTTGATGCCATACCAATTTATTTTACTATCCCTCATAATAAAACTATGATGGACAGAGATGCATTGATACAACTATACTATACAACAAAAAACCATACAATGAAGGGACAAAAGTAGCCATTGCAGTATACATTATATTGAAAAAGGATAAACATTTGTTTGGAAATAATAGCACTTATTGATATTTTATAAAAAATAAATTACTTGATAGTCCTTTATTTATTATATACATTTACTTTATCCGATATTAGTAGTATTGCAAGTCATAGATTTTATGTAATATTACTTTAATTAAAAATAGTAAAAAATACCATGATGCCAGTGAATATACCCCAGCTTATTGCTCATTTTGATAAAAATGAGCCTGTTAGCATTTCATTTTACTATCCCAATGAAGCTATTTCCAGAACCCTCAACGCGATGCTGGCTGCCATCCTATCCAAAAATGATCAAATTTACCTTTTAGACATGATGATAACTATTTTACGCGAGATTATTGTCAATGCAACAAAAGCAAATGCAAAGCGTATTTATTTCAAAAAACTTAATCTGGATATTAACGACCCGCAAAGTTACAAAACTGGCATTGAACATTTTAAAAAAGATATTGTTGGCCAATTAGATACGCTGGAAAATGAGTTAAAAAACAGCAATCTTAAAGTTACCCTGTCCATCTGTAAAGAAGATAAAAGCATAACTTTTATCATTACCAATCCCGCAGCAATCCATTCTGAAGAATTAAACCGTATCAAAACCCGTATTGAAAAGGCAAAGGAGTATCTGGATTTTACTCAGGCGTATGAGGATGTTTATGATGATACCGAAGGTGCAGGGCTTGGCATTGTTCTTGTTATCTTACTTTTAAAAAATGCCGGCATAGATCCATCCAATTATAACATTGGCACTGATGGCAAGGTTACACGGGTTGTACTATCACTGCCATTGCAACTGCGTCCCGAAGCAATTACTACAAAAATAAAACAACAGATTATAAATGCCATACAAGGTATACCAACATTTCCTGAACATATACTGGTACTGCTACAGCTTTGCCGAAACAAAGAAGTAGAAATAAAAGATATTACCATGACCCTTCTGCATGATCCAGCGTTATCCACTGACGTGTTAAAATTAGCCAATTCGGCTGGTTTTGTCCCAAGCAAACGGGTAAACAATCTAAGCGAAGCGGTAATGACTATCGGACTAAAAAATTTAGAATCATTGCTCATCACAATAAGCGCTCGTAAGATACTGGATGACCGCTTCCAGAAGTTTGAACAAATCTGGGAACATTGCAACCGAGTAGCATCCTATGCCAGGACTATTGCCTCAAAATATAAAATGAATGCTATTATTGAGCAGGTCTCATTATGCGGCTTGCTCCATGATTTAGGTAAAATTGTTTTACTTTCAGTTGATTTGGATGTAACACAATGGATAGCTAAACTGGTATCTGACCGCAGAATACGGACATCAACTGTCATGGAGGAAATATCAATTGGGATAAGCCATTCCGGTATAGGCGAGCTCATCGCTTCAAAATGGCAACTGCCAGAATACCTCATTGAGGCTATTCGGCATCATCATACACCACTTTCAACCGATAGCAGGTTTAAGGACATAGTGTATATTACCTATTTAGCTAATCTTTTGTGTGGGGTGGAATCACGTCGTTACTTTTATTATTACTGTGATGATGAAGTATCCCGATACTTTACGCTTGAATCACAATCTGATTTTGAAAATCTGGGCAAACTATGCCAGGATATATATAATAAACTAAAATAATATGCACGATGCTACAGTACCAGATTACTACAGCAAAAAGCGGCAGCACATCATTACAGTTAGTTGATGGCGATAAAGTCATACGTCTCCATTCAGCGTATGATCCATTAAAAGAAGCAATACGTGCTGCTGAAGAATTTAATCCCGGGAGAGCAGGCATAATTGTTGTATGCGGATTGGCGTTAGGCTACCATATCATAGCATTACACCAACGTTTCCCTGACCACACCATTCTTGTAATAGAAAAAGATAATGAGCTTGTTTCCCTGGTAAAGAAAGAGAATCCTCTGGTTTTATCACTATGTTCAATTGTTCATAATGAAGAAGAAATTGCTGCAATTATTGAAACATGGGATATACGTTCATTCAG
>JAKPOE010000035.1 GCA_029548025.1 Spirochaetota bacterium | reverse complement strand
AAAAAACAATCTATTTGGTAGTCATTATAAAGACGCCATCCCAATCATCAGAGGGAGGTGTTTGTTTATATTGTCTTGCTCGTTCAAGATATACTTTAGAAGGACCATCATTGGGATCAACTTTAAGTGCCTTATCAAAGTAATCAATAGCCTCATCCCATTTACGCTTTTTATAAGCCTCCAATCCAGCATCATATAATCGTAAAACTTCCTCTTTTTCTTTTGTTATCATATACTATTTCCTTTACAATATTTTATCTAAGTTTAATAATAAATTATACCTATATCAATATTTTCTGTCAACAAAGAACAATGCTAATTCGGTTAAAATATTTTTATATTGGTTGTCTGGAAACATAGAGATAATTTCAATAGCTTTTTTGACATAATCTGATGCTATACTTATACAATAATCAACCACATTATATTCTTTTGCCTTTGATACTACATAATTCCAATTATCGTTATCAGGGGTTTTTGCATAATTTTTTAACAGTGCACGCTCTTTATTATCTGCTACCTCTAAAAGGTGCAACAAAGGCAAGGTAATCTTGCCATTAATAAAATCATTGCCAGCATCTTTACCGGTAATATCCGCGGCATTGAGATAATCCATAGCATCATCGGTTATCTGAAAAGCATATCCCAACTGCAATCCGCATTCATATAATACATCAGATTGTTGTGTATTCATTTTGGCAACAGCGGCACCTAATTTTGCGCATGCTGCCATAAAACGTGCAGTTTTCATCTCAATTATGCGATAGTAATTATCAATTGTTATATTATCAATATCAGAATACTGAATTTGATATAGCTCCCCTTTAACCATTTCAACAGTTGCATCAACCATTATCGGGAAGAGATCTGTTCTATTGTTGCCAACAGCTATTTCCAGCGCTTTTGTGTACATGTAATCACCAGCAAGCACTGCAACTTTGGGACCATATTTCCTTGAAACTGTTGGCAAGCCTCTTCGTAAATCGGCATTATCAATAATATCATCATGAACTAACGATGCAGCATGAATAATTTCAGCAGCACAGGCTATGTCAATAATTTCGTCAGGTATAGTATTGTTTAATCCACCGGATAAAATAATCATAGAAGCCCTTATCTTCTTACCGCTCTTTTTGAACGTATGCATGCTGCTATCATCCAGCAAATCAATGCCTGTATATAATTTGCTTTTTACTGTTTCATCCACAGCCATTAAATAATGTTCAATAGGCTTTAGTATGTCGTGTATGTCTTTTCGTGGCGTCATATATATCTCTTTTATCAACAATTAATCAAAAGCATTTAAACATTCACGTTGTGATTCAAATATTTCAAATACTTTATCAAGCATGGTGGTTTGAAAAAGTTTAAGAAGATTTTCATTAGTTATTACTAATTTTATATCACCTTCATTTTTTATCTTTCTTTTAAAAGCTACTATCACACCTAATGCCGAACTACATATATGCTTAACATCAGTCATATCCATACAAATATTATTACAACCATCATCAATTAATTTCTGTAATGCATTTTCAAGATCTTCT
The DNA here is from genome assembly GCA_029548025.1 of Spirochaetota bacterium. The sequence continues at coordinate 1,240 of JAKPOE010000035.1, read as the reverse complement.
GACATCTCCTGATCAATTCTTCCATCTAAAGTAAGAATAGCCAGATTATCATCCCTTTTAATTTTCATATTTCACCTCTTATTCTTTGTTAATCCTGAAGTAGATATACTATTTGTTTTAACCTATCGCGAATGTAATTACAACCATTATTTTAGTCACTCTAATGCTCAATTACAATTGCTGTAGTGTTCAAAACTTTCCAAGATATTTATATAAAATAATTACAGTAGTAGTCACTTCAAACACTGTTAAATGTATTATTATAAATAACATTAAACATCCCTATCTTTCAACATTGCATATGCCAGTATAGATGCATAAACACTTTTAGCACTATTCATCTTTAAAATACGCGCGCATTCATTAATAGTTGCACCAGTGGTATAAACATCATCAACTATTAAAACTGATTTGTTTACAATATTAGTGCAATTACTTAAAATATCAAATTTTTGATATGTACTGATAAACCTATCATTTTGGCTTAATTTCTTTTGTGTATTGTTTTCATTTTTAATTGTCATTAAATTGAAAACATCTTTATGTAGCATTTTACCAATATGCCGTGCCATAAGTTCAGATTGATTAAACCCTCGTTCCCATAACCTTTTTTTAGAAACCGGAATATATGTTATAAGATCAAAATCCCATGCTAAAGAATTGATCCCCTGTAACAGAAATTTTGAAAACAATAAAGCAATAGATTTATTGTTTTTAAATTTCATATCATATATCAGTTTTGATACTTCGTTTCTATATTTAAAAACTAATAATATATCATCAATATACCAGTAACGTTTACCATGAATCTTTTCTTCAACATTAAAAAAATATTGACTGCTGTAATTATAAACACTCAAATTAAGATTATCATAACAATTGTTGCATAAACCATTATTGATATTTGATATCATCTTCCCACAATTAGAACAAAATGCAGGAAATAGTACATCAAACATTAAAGTATTTAAAAGTATATTAATATAACTCTGTTTCATATTTTTTGCAGTTTTACCGTTGTATGGCAGGATCTTCATACCCTGCCTGTTCAAATCCCTTTTTTCTTAGCATACAACTATCGCATATACCGCATGGTTTCCCTTCAGGTGATGGATTATAGCAACTTGATGTCAGAGAATAATCAACACCTAATGATGTACCTAATGCAATAATTTCTGCTTTAGTCATATTGATAAGTGGTGCTTCAATAATAATTGGATTTCCCTCAACCCCACTCTTT
>JAKPOE010000024.1 GCA_029548025.1 Spirochaetota bacterium | reverse complement strand
TACCTGCGATTTTATCGTGTTAACAATCATTTCAAATGAGGAAGACATCTCTTCATAAGCAGAACTTGTTTCTTCAATGATTGCAGTAAGATCCCGCGAAGCTTCTGAAAATTTGATTGCTGAACTTTTCATATCCTCGCTGGTGGTTTTTAATGCAAGAGAACTATCGAATATAAGCCCAACCATGGCTTTTAAATTTTCTTTCATATCATATACTGCTATATTGATATCAGCTAATTCGTCAGCAATAGCAATTTTTTTAGTATATGCTGTTAAATTGCCTTCTCCAACGGAGTTTAGAAATTCCTTAATAATTGACGTTTTCATTGTTAGTGTTTTTGACAGAAGTTTTGCAAGCAGTATTGAAAACACAAGTCCAATACTTCCAAAGATGATGATTTGCCACCAGATTCCTGACAGGCTGAATGTTGGCTGATTGGTAATGGAAGCGATAAATGCTATCATTATAAAAAATGGGGTAAAGACTATAATAGTAATTATTGGTAATTATTGCATTCAACCTTCATACACAATCCCTCTATACTCTATACTATGTCTCAGCGCTAGTGGCTACATTAACGCTGAGACATAGTTTTATCATCCTTTTTTTATTTTCTTTTTGTCAAGCGGCGTTCCTTCCCATGCAGCCTCCAGAACCATCATGTAATCGTTATAATCTAAATCTTCGGGATTGTAAAATTGAGCAGGATCGCTCATGGCTGTTTTTGCAATATCAACCAGTTTTTCTTTAGGGACCATCTGCTTACCTGTTTTATCAACCACCTCTTTAAAAAAACGAGGGTGTTTCCCATCAGTTGCATCATGTAGATCTTGAATAAGATTGCGAATATACTCAACTGTTTTTTGCGGACGTTCTTTCTTTTTCGTTGCGTTATAAACTTCATCACCTGCCAGCGGATAAAGAAGCTCGCCAATATACTGTGAAGCTTTATGCATGTTGTATTCTAACCCATAGGGCAGAAGAATATTCATACATACACCGTGGGGAACGCCACATACACCGCCTACGGCATGTCCAATGTTATGAATCATACCAACCATGGAATTTGCAAATGCCATCCCTGCCAGATTTGAAGCAAGAGCCAGTGCTAAGCGTCCATCAGTATCAGAAGGTTTTTTTACCACATTGACAAGGTTTTGAGCAATAATCTGGATTGCTGCTAATGCTGTTGTATCGCTTAAAGGATTTTTTGCTAAACAAAAATATGCTTCAACAGCATGGGTGAGCGCATCCATTCCAGTAAATGCGGTGATAGTTGGTGGTAATGTTTTTGTCATCCTTGAATCAATGATGGCAATATCAGGCAGTAAAAATGCTGAACCAAATATCATTTTAATATTTTTTTCATGGTTGGCAATGACAGCAACGGATGTTACTTCCGATCCTGTTCCTGCTGTGGTGGGTACCGCAACCAACGGTTTAAGTTTACGCTTAACATTGCCATATCCTGCAAACTGCATCAAATCTGAAGCATTTTCTGAAACTATTATATTAACGCCCTTTGCTGTATCAAGAACCGAACCACCACCAACAGCAATAATAGAATCACATTTTTTTGATGTATACATTTTAGCCAGTTCATTTACCATCTTAATCTCTGAATCGGGAGGAACAGTATCATAGATGGCGGCAGCTTTTAATTTTGATTTTTGCATTGCAGCCTGCACAATCTTTATAAGTCCTGCCTGCTCCACACCTTTATCGGTAATGATCATTGGCCTTTGAGCATTGATGACTTTCAAACTTTGCGGGATTTGCTCTAAAGCTTTATGCCCAACTATCGTTTTAACTGTATTACAAAA
>JAKPOE010000004.1 GCA_029548025.1 Spirochaetota bacterium | reverse complement strand
AACCAGTATAACCATATCATGAACACCGCCGGCAAAGACCGAACCTATTAAAATCCATAAAAAGCCTGGAAGATACCCAAACTGAGCGGCTAACACAGGTCCAATTAAAGGACCTGCACCGGCAATGGCTGCAAAGTGATGCCCAAATAATACCCATTTATTGGTAGGATAGTAATTGGTGTTATCATTCAGCCGGTAAGCAGGTGTGACGCGGGAATCATCTAATGCAAGTACCTTCGCAGCTAAAAATGCACCATAGAATCTGTATGCAAGCATATAGAAGGTGGCGGCAGCAGTTACTATCCACAGTGCATTAATCTTTTCGGCCGGATTATATATGTGAGTAACTATCGCAAAGGATAACGCAAACAAAAGTGAAATTATTACCCAGAAAATTATTTTTACAATCTTTTTCATAGTAGTACTCCTCACTATAAAAACTAAAGTGCTATTGATAAATACCTGATTTTGGGATGTGTCAAGTGAATTTAGTAATTTTTTTGAGAAGATTTATTGAAAAAATAAATTTAAAATGACTATCTCAGAAACGCTATTGGTTCGCACCGGTGGCCCCCATGTTCCATAACCGCACGAAACATACACATGGGTGTTGTTTATACGATCATATCCCCAGCTTATCTGGTATAGTTTTGATGTTATGTAATTAAAAGGAAACAACTGTCCGTGATGTGAATGCCCCGAAAGCAAAAGATCAACAGGGTATGATGCTGTTTTTGCAATGGCAAATGGCTGATGATCAATAATAATCAGTGGATGGTTTGTGTTTACTTTTTTTATAAGATGCTCCAGAGGAGCACGGTGCTCTCCAGTAAATGCAAATTTGCTTCTGTCATCACGGCCAATAATCTGTATATCGTTTATTGTAAATAGTTCGTCCCTTAAGATTTTTATGTTATGGCTTTTAATGTAGTTCATGGCTTTATCTATCCCGCCTATATATTCATGGTTGCCGGGAACGGCTATGATACCATGGTTAGCCTTTAACTGTAGCAGCAATTCACCTAAATTATTTTCAATAACAGGTTTTATATCTTCATCAACAATGTCGCCGCCAAATATAATGATGTCGGGATTAGAATTGTTTATTAATGTTACTAAATTTTCTAAACGCGAGTTGGCAATAATGGATCCCAGGTGTATATCGCTTGCGTAGGCAATACGTAATTGTTTTAATGAAGAAGGCTTATGTATAGTTATGTTAATTTCTTTGACAACAGGTTTCAACTCATTAATATAACCGGCAACTGTTACA
>JAKPOE010000452.1 GCA_029548025.1 Spirochaetota bacterium | reverse complement strand
CCATGCTTTTTTGCCAATGATAGCGCTGACATGCCCGGGCAATATAAATCCATCAATATTTACCTCGCCAGAGTCGAGCAACACCTTAACTGCCGGCACGGTAAGCTTGTTACCGGGTAAAATGAAAAAGTTTTTAATATTGCGTTTTTTTGCTTCAAGTACACAAACTGCCTCGGCTGGCGCTGTTGTTTCAAAGCCTATACTTAAAAAAACAATTTTTTTATCAGGATTATCGGCAGCTAACTGCACCGCATCCATTGGTGAATACACAACTTCTACCGTCAGCCCTTTTGATTTTTCTTTTGACAGTGAGCTGTACGATGAGGGTACCTTCATCATATCCCCAAAGGTAGCAATGATGCAATCGTACTGCCAGCCAATAGCAATGGCTGTATCGAGATAGTCATTGGATGTAACACAAACAGGGCATCCCGGCCCATCAATAAGGCGCAATCCCTGCGGAAATATATCCTTTACGCCGGTTCTAAAAAATTCAGTGGTATGGGTGCCGCACACCTCCATAATTGCAACGGGTGTTTGCAATGTGTATTGTGATAAGAGCACCGCTTCTTTTTTAATGTCCATTATAGGTATCCCTGCCAATAGCTATCTGTCCTAATGCAATGCCGCCATCGTTGCACGGTAATTGTAATGGTGTGTATACGTCAAACCTATTTTTACGCAGTCCCTCAACAATACAGTGCAATAAAATACGATTATGGAAAACGCCGCCGGAAAGTGCAACGCTATGTATTTTGAATTGTTCTCGCAACATGAGAGCTACCCGCACGGTAACATCGGCAATTGCCCGGTGAAAGCGCATGGCGATAATTGCTGGCGCTATTCCCTTATCCATCATGCTGACAATCTCCTGAACAAGCCATGTTGTGTTTATGCCATAGGGCATGGAATTGCTTATTGGTATGGACAATACACAGGTATCAGAATATGCTTTTAACGCCTCTTCTTCCAGAAGCATTGCCGCCTCAGCTTCCGTACTGATATGGTGTGCTAATCCCAACAGTGCTGCTACACCATCAAAAAGCCTGCCAATGCTGCAGGTAAGAGGGCAATTGATATTTTTTTGTATAATCTCTTCAACAAGGAATTTTTCTTTTTCATTGGTAAAAAAATTGTTACTGTCTATTCCAGTACATTGCAATAGTGATAGCCCAATCTTCCATGGATTGTTGATGGCATGCTCTCCGCCAGGCAGTTTAAAGTAATCAAAGTGCGCAGCGCGAGTAAAGGTTGTAGTATCAGCAATTAAAAACTCGCTCCCCCACAGGGTATGGTCGGTGCCATAGCCTGTGCCATCGTACGCGATACCAATGACGGGCTGGGATATCCCATGCTCCTGGCATACCGAGGCTATATGTGCATGATGATGCTGTGTGGCAATGGTTTGTACTCCATGCTCCTCCAGTTCATGGGCAAATAATGTGGTAAAATAGCCGGGGTGCATATCGCTGACTACCAGTGCAGGTTTGAAGTCAAAGATTTTACTAAAGTGGGCGATAGTTTTTCGGTAAAGGTCATTGCCCCATGGAGTGGACAGATCACCAAGGTACTGGCTCACAATAACAAAATTATTCCGCGCCAGTGCAAAACTGTTTTTTAGATCTCCACCGGTTGCAAGTATATGCAGCGGAGTTTTTTTTATGAAGAGAGGCGCGGGAACATAGCCGCGAGAGCGACGGACAAAGAAGGGATGCTCGTCAACCACATACATAACCGAGTCATCGGTGTGAGCTATTATTTCACGGTTGTAGGTTACAAAATAATCCACAATAGTATGGAGACGCTCAAACGCATCATTATCTTTATAGATAATAGGTTCATCTGCAATGTTTGCGCTTGTCATGATATAGATGCTTTCTCTATTATTGTGAAAAAGCATATACTGGAAAGGGGTGTAGGGAAGCATAACGCCAATATAGGTTAAATGCGGTGCAACATGAGTGCTGAAGATGGTTTTGTTAAGTTTAATCAGCACTATGGGGCGTTCCCTGCTTTGCAAAAGCTCCTTTTCCCGGGCGGTGACAGAGCAAAATGTTTCTAAAAATTCTATGGAGGAAACCATGATGGCAAAGGGTTTGAATGGTCGGTTTTTACGTTCTCGCAACAGCGTTACACATCGGTCACTGCGGGCATCACATGCTAAATGATAGCCGCCAACACTTTTTATGGCAACGATGTGGTCTTTGAGCAATGCCTTTACCTGTTCCATAATGGCGTCAAATTGTGTCAGGATGGTTTTACCGGAACTATCGCATAGCCTGTACTCAGGCCCACAAACACTGCAGGCATTGGGCTGCGTATGAAAGCGGCGGTTTAACGGATTGCGGTATTCTGCAAGACAGTTACTGCACATGGGGAAGGAGCGCATGGATGTGTTTGCCCTGTCATAGGGGATGTCATCAATAATGCTGAAGCGCGGTCCGCAATGGGTGCATGTTGTAAACGGATAATGATAGCGCCTGTTGGTACTATCAAAAAATTCATCATGGCATTCATTACAGATGGCAACATCAGGCGGGATAAAGGTATCTTTGCAAGTTGTTATCTGGCTTTCTTCTATGGTAAAGGCAGTATAGCCGTTTAATGGAAGCTTTGTTATACGTATATCAATAATTTTGGCAAGGGGAGGAGGTGAATTTTTTATGGCATCAATACATTGCTGTATTGACTGGTCATCACCTTCAAGGTGAATGGTAACGCCTTCGGTATTGTTTATAACACTACCTTTGCAGTTATTACCGGTAGCAAGAGCATACACAAAGGGCCTGAATCCCACACCCTGAACAATCCCGTTGACCTGTATTTTATAGTGTACCATAGTTAAAATTGTAGCACATGTTACCTGTTTATAGGGAATGGGCACACTTTTTTGCAATAAAAAAAGGCTTTGCTTTTTTACATTGAGGGTGGCAATACAGATATTTAAGAATTTTATAATATTTTAAATAATAGTTGACATTACATCCATTCTATTATATTACAGCATCATTGCAATAATGGATAGGTTACTTTGCTATGTAGTTAGTTGATGTGCAATGTAGTATGGGTAACTTTACTGCTGAAACTGTTCGTTATTTTTTTAGACTGAAAGCATTGGATGTTTGCACAATAATAGTATACAGTTTCAATTAATGTTGTATGGTTGTCATGACTGGTAGTTGGGGCACACATTGAATATTTGCATATATTAAATTATTTGCATTAATTGTTTATAATGTGAAAAAATTTAGATTGACACATATGGAAACATTCATTGATGATAAACAAAGGTTGCACATATTGTAAATAGGTCATTCTGGTTAAGGATGATGTGTTGTTTATGGTTTACGTAAGGTGTGCAATAATATACTATTTTAGATTAATATATTATTGCAGGATTTATTATTCATTTATTATAAAATTTAATGAAGATATTACAATAGTTTAAGGAGGTAAAATGTGAGTAAAAGCAAACTGTGTTTAGCAGGTGCTGTTGCGGTTATTTTTTTAGCAGGATGTTCGCAAGGTACCACCAGCATTAATCCCAGTCCAACTGATGTCGTAACAGTTACGGATGTTAACAAGTTTATTACTGATACTGACAGGCAGGCTGGAATTAATGCTACAATGAATGCCATGGACCCTGTAAAGCTGGCTCATAAAAAACATGAAGATGCAGGGGTAAAATGTGTCATTTGCCATCATAAACAGGGCAATGATGATAGGATTAAACAATGTGCGGTGTGCCATAAGGGAGCAAGTGGTGAGGATACATTGCATAATCTATGTATTAACTGTCATGCAAAGACAAAACAAGGTCCTACTCTATGTAATGAGTGTCACATAGCAAAAGAATAATAAAGCTCTTAAAGAAAGAATGTGCAATGAAACCTAAACGAACGTTAATACTGGGTATAGGGAACCTGCTACAAAAAGATGATGGTGTTGGTGTGCATGTGATTCAGTATATGCAGCAACATAATGTATTGTTGCCTCAGCATGTTGAATTGTTAGATGGTGGTATAGCTGGATTTGATCTTATATCGCATATGATCCAGTTTGATAAAATTATGATTGTTGATGCATTAAACGTTCACGATAAACCCGGCAGTATATACAGGTTTGCGGGAGAGCATCTGGTGTCAAAATCTCCCAATGTTTCATTGCATGAATTAGGCATTGCCGAAGTGCTTAAGGTTTTGAAGATACAGGGGGCTAATCCTGATATTGAAGTCATTGGAATAGTTCCGGAAAATATTAAGGATTTAGATATGACATTAAGCCCTTCGGTTGCAGAATCAGTTCCCAGAGTTGTGGACCTGATTCTTGAAAGCGTTACTGTTCATTAACCTGATTAATAAGGAGGATATTACATGTCGCTAAATAGAAGAGAGTTTTTAAAAGTAATGGGTGGTACAGCAGCCGCAGTTGCTTTCCCGGGTGTGCTCATTCAGGGTTGTAAACGGGCATTGCAGAAAGCCTCTGAACGAAC
>JAKPOE010000133.1 GCA_029548025.1 Spirochaetota bacterium | reverse complement strand
AATTTATCTCAACATTGCCATGCTTATCGTTATACCCCCATGAAAAAAATGGCCATAACAGCGTAGAGCTGTCAGCTTTGCCGGAATCCAACCACCGCCGTGCATAAAACGGCACCAGAAACACCGTATGCATGGTATCATCGCCAATATATTCTTCACGAACATTATAGAGCATTCCATACGATGCAGTTGAATAGTATCCTTTTTTTTTGCTATGAGCATAAAACGGCATGATACGGAAATCATCACGTTGGGGACTTTTACCCCACCGTATCAATGGCCAGATGATAGCATGTCCATCATAATCCCTGATGGTGTAATGAGCATAAATCGGAATCATTGAAGCCACCAGATAAACAGCAAGTACATAATACGATGTAGTAGGATACAGTATAAAAAGTACAAACCCCGGGAAAGCATAGGTGGTTATTGCATCAGCTCCCAGTTTACTTTTAACCGTCCCACCAAACGGCCATAGATGAAAATACTGGTCTTCTTTGTCATTTGAAGTGCCATACATTACAAAGGGGAACACACCGGTGTCATTTTCATAATGATTTGCTGACCGGTAATCTATGGATACATAAAATCCAAGAAAACCTCTTGTTTTATCCTGATTGGGCGTTGTATAGTTCCAGTATATCAACGGCATAAGCGAGGCAGAAAACGAGGAGTCACGGTACACATTTTTCACATACAAAGGTCGGTATACCGTATAGGTACTATCGTAGTATGTACCCTGCTCATAGATAAACCAGAACCAGTTAAATGATCCGTTAGCTAACACCGAAGATTTTACTATAAACATTACAATCATCATACAACATGTTTGCAAAAACCTTTTCAAACATTTACTGGATTGCATTGTTGCTATGTTTAGTTGTCTGCATTTCATTTAATTTTCTTCGCGCCCGCTATTCCTTTGCATTGCTATGTAATGTTATACTGGATAAAGCATCAATTGGTTGCAATGATTAATTCAACGAAAAATAAAAAAAGTATAGTAACTAAATTATCACTTTTAAAATTACAATCAACTATTTTGTTACAAAAGCATGGGCGATAGTTCCTATGGATTGATACAACCGTAAAATGGTTGACACCGTATACATATGTGCAATTGTATATGCTTTGAAAAGTATATCATATTCACAAAACATCCAGGCAACCATGATGCCAGTGCCATGTCAATGGAGAGATATTGACTTATTGTACAGTAACTTTCGCACAAACAAAAAAATAATTTGATTGGAGGAGGCCATGATAAAGATTTTAAAAAAAACATGCATACTTTTTTTTGCTATGGGGGTTATTATGACTGTTGATGTATCGTGTAAACAGGCATCGGATAGGCCAAAAGGATTTCAATCCAATGCAATAAAAGTAATGACCATCAACGTGTGGTCAGGATTGGACTATATTGGAACATTTAAAATGGGGGAATACGAAACACCGCAAATTCGTGAAAAACGCTATCAAGCCTTACTAAAAGAGATTGCCAATCTGAATCCAGATATCATTGCAATTAACGAGGCTAACTTTTTACCCGATTATATGAAACGGCTTGCCAGTGACCTTAACTATGATTATATCTACCATGTTGGTGTTGCCGGACTAAAGATCGGAAGATTGGGTATTCCCACCAATTTAAAAGAAGGCGACGGATTGCTGGCACGAAAACAATTGCAGTTGCAACAGGTTGGTCATAAAAAGCTTTCGGGTGGTGGCATCATAACAAACTGCTTTTCATTCCATACGCAGGATGCAACACAGGTTCTGGAGGGCAGAGTTATTATCAATGAAAAACCTGTTTTTGTAGCTGTTACTCACTGGCATGCCTCGCCACCTGACACACCGCAAAACAGGATACTGCTGAAAGAGTTAAAAGAAACATATGGTTATTCGGATGACGAATATACACAGGCTATTCAACAGCTTGAAGCTGACAATAAATGGCGTAACAATGAATCAATAGCTATGGCTGAATTTTTAAAAAAGGTTGTCCCCGCTGATGCGCCCTGTATTGTCATGGGTGATTTTAACACTACGATTGATTCACCCGAAATGCGCTATTTTCTTTCACAGGGCTATCACGATACATTTTTGCCTTCAAACAATACCAGCCCGTACACATGGAATCCTATGGAGAATGCCAATATCAAAAAGTATTATGTAACTGACACCAGGACAAAGTTTGATTCGCTCTATGCTCATTGCACAAAAATCAATGATCTACAGCCAAAAACAATTGACTATATTCTGACTAATAATGTAATCCCACGTACCATGATCCATAGTTCAACAGTATGCTGCACTACACTCCATGACGGATATCATCCATCCGACCATTTTGGAGTATTTGCAGAGATATTAATACAATAAAATTTATACTTTTAGGTTGATATAATTATATTTTCTATTGACATTCCATGACAGTAGTGTCTATAATGAAGCTACTGTATGTGTTACAACCGGCAAAGGTGACAGGTATTTATAAATTTTTCAAGGAGGTTTTTATTAATATGAAGCGAGTTACATATGGATTGATAGCTTTCATTGTATGTTGTTCTATAGGGATGCTCTATGCACAGGATGAAAAAGCAAAAGAAGCGCAGAAAGTTTTAGAACAGGAAAAGCAACTCAGCGACCAGATATATAAAGAAATAGTACTTGAGGATTTTGAAACTGTAGAATATACAGATAAGAATATTAGCCTCAGGGTTGTAAAAGATGAAAAAGCAGGTGTTGCAATGCGTACCGATTATCCTGCGCCAATACAAAATTCAAAACGGTATCTGGGTGTTAAGGTTTTTGCCAAAAGCGGTTCGGTATTGACAATTATTCCGGCAAAACCCCTTATCATTGACAAATATTGTAAATATATTAACATGTGGGTTTACGGAAAAAATTTTTCAGGGGAACTTTCCATCTTGGTTAAAGATGCCAATGGGAATATTAAACGGCTGGTAATGGGTAAACTTAACTTTTTGGGATGGCGAAAGCTTTCTGTTCCAATTACCGATGAGATAGCTCAGGAAGATAAATATCTAGCCCAGAAGCGGAATATAGAAATTGTTAAAATACTGTATAATCCCAGCACAGTGGAACGACTTCCTGCCTGGAATTACTTTTACATAGATGATATTACAGCAATTGTCCGCGAAAAATATATTGATAAGCAAAGCGACGAGTGGTAAAAATTATACACTATGAGTTCAGGGCACATGGAGCATGTGCCCTTCTGTATTATATCAAAGAACAATGAAGGTATATTACCTATTATGGAAATAATATTATTCATTACAGCATTGCTTTTTGCATTAGGAGGTATTCTGGGCTCAGTACTTCCTATACTGCCCGGTCCGCCTTTGAGTTTTTTTGCAGTTATTCTTCTTCATTGGAGTGGTTTTGCATCTTTCAGTTTTACATTTTTTATTATTACAGGAATTATCGCCGTTATCCTGACGGTCTTTGATTATGTACTCCCCTCATGGATTGTCAATAAGTTTGGTGGTTCCAAACAGGGTGTTATTGGTTCAATGATAGGTTTAATAGTTGGAAGTATTATACTCCCCATTATTGGTATAATTATTGGTCCATTTATTGGTGCATTTATAGGCGAACTTGTGGCAAACAATGACGCATTGACAGCATTAAAAGCAGCGTTGCTTACATTTATTGGTTTTTTAATAAGTACCGGGTTGAAACTGGGGTATACCATTACCATAGCTTATTACATTGTTAAAGCATTAATGGGGCAACCTCCAGCACCCGATTACCCCATCATATAACTATTTACTGTTTATTTACCGTTAAAAATAGCTTCACGCCTTTCAATAAAGGCTCTGACCCCTTCCTGCGCGTCTTCGCTTTTCATGATAGGCAGCAAATCAGGCAGTAACCGTGCCATAGCCGCCTTTGCGCCTTCCACTCTGCTTAAACGAGCTGATTTTATAATGGCTCTGACCCCTAATGGAGCCTGCTTTGCTATCGTTTCAGAAATCTCAATGGCTCTCTGTAATTGCTGTCCTGGCTCCACAACCTCCTGCACTAATCCCAGACGGTAGGCTTCCTGTGCATTCATCTCATCACCGGTTAAAAGGTATCGCATTGCATTGCCCCAGCCTATCTCTTCAAAAAGCCTCACCGTTGCACCACCTACAGGATAAATGCCTCGTTTTACCTCAATCTGTGCCAATCGTAAATCCTTAGCAGCAATACGTACATCGGTAGCAAGCATCAGCTCCCAGCCAACCGTGAAGCATATACCCTGCAGGGCAGACACTATTGGTTTTGACACCCTGTTGTCTTCATCTATACCAAAGGGGTCCTTGCTACCGGCTGGCAGTGCTGGATATTCACCTTTACTGAATGGTTCAACCCATTGTACCAGATCAAGACCGCTCGTAAAATGATCACCATAGGCAAAAAGTACTCCACAGCGCAAATCTTCGTCAGCATCTAACGTGCCATACGCTTTTGCTAAATCCCAATACATGTCAACATCAAATGCGTTACGTTTTTCTGGCCTGTTGAGCCCAATCAGTAAAACATGTCCCCTCTTTTCAACTGTAATCTTTTGAGTCATTAACGCCTCCTTGTTATCGTTTCATAATTTCAATAAATTTTTCTGCTCTGCCTTTTTCCGTAACAACCTTCATTGCCATATCAACAACGGTAGCTGGTATCTCAGGGATAGATGCACGTTCACGGAGTTCAATTGTTTCTTCGGGACATCC
>JAKPOE010000436.1 GCA_029548025.1 Spirochaetota bacterium | reverse complement strand
GCTGTTACTCCGGGAAGGATAGGTGAAATATCGAAAGCACTTTATTATCAGGAAAAGTTTGACAATTTTGGGAGTTCGTTGTCCCCGGTTGTTGTTGATAGGTTGTATGATGTAGGCATTCGTATTGCAATGATTTTTATACTGTATCCTTTTTATAGTAACCTCTTTCATTTTAAATATGTTGATGTTATTATTTTACTATCCTGTATTATAGCTGGAATCGTTGTGTTAGCTAAATATAAATCAATTCAAAATATTATCATCACATTTAGTAAATTTTTAGTTCCAAAAAAATACTATGCAACTATCGAAAATAATATTTCAGGCTTTATAAATGATATTATTAAGATGGTAACAACAGTAAAATATCTTGCAATTTGTATAGTTATAACAATACCAAGTTTTTTATGTTATTGTATGGTTGGATATTTTATATTGAAAAGTTTTGGGATAAATATGACATTTACATACAATATATTTTGCCTTGCTGTTTCCAGTTTTTCTGTAGCGGTGCCAATATCTGTTTCAGGTTTGGGTGTTAGAGAAGCTGTAATGATTTTTCTTTTTAATAGCATTGGTCTGGGCAGGGAAAGTGCAGTGTTGTTTTCACTATCAATCTTTGCATTAAGCCCTATCCTTGGATTTCATGGCTGGCTTGTAAATCTTATTATGCTGATTAGAAATCATATCAAGAAAAGGATGAAAGTAAAAGTAAACTAAGTATACCATTACATTTACATGATAAAGAATCATACTTTGTAATAATTATCTTGACATGGAAAAAGATAACAATTCATTTTTTATAATTAAATTAATACATACTATGTAAGAGAGGATTCAATGAAATCAGGATTAACAATTATAGTTCCAGTGTATAATGAGATTAGTGCAATAGAACATTCCATTAATCATTTAAAGGAAATAAAAAAGAAATGCAAAAATATTGATATGGAGATTATCATTGTTAATGACGGCTCTACAGATGGAACCGAAAAAATATTAGCAAGGATGCCTAACAATAAGGATATAAAAGTAATTAATCATTCTGAAAATCAAGGTTATGGTGCTGCATTAAAGACGGGAATACGTGCTTCAAAACATCAATACGTAGCTATTACTGATGCGGATGGAACATATCCAGACGAACGCATACCTGAATTTTTTGAAATTGTCATCAATGAAGGATTGGACATGTTAGTAGGAGCAAGAATAGGCGAGTCAGTTCACATTCCATTTATTCGAAAATTACCCAAATGGGTTATTAATAAAATGGCAAATTATATGGTTGGGACTAAAATACCTGATTTAAATTCGGGTATGCGGATAATGAAGAAGGATGTTGTAAAAAAATATTTTAAGATTCTTCCTGATGGATTTTCTTTTACATCAACTATCACTTTAGCTATGCTATCTAATGGATGTCATGTAAAATATATTCCCATTAACTATAACCATAGGAAAGGGAAATCAAAGATTAGACCTTTTTATGATACGTTAAACTTTTTCAGGCTTATTATACGTACTGTAATGTTTTTTGATCCGCTTAAAATATTTTTGCCTATTAGCCTTCCTCTTTTTGGGGGTGGCATTATACTAACGCTTTTGCAGGCAATTCTGTATCAGAATATCCACACTATTTCAGTACTTTTGACACTATCAGGCTTAAACATACTTACTGTAGGAATGATTGCCGAAATGATAGCCAACAAAGATTAGATATTATTTACCAAAAACAATAAACTTTGAACCAAAGAAGTTTATCAATAATCCTCCTAAAATCCCTATAAAAGCAGCAAGTAAATAAAATTGGTTAAAGTATGAATAGTGCCAGTATAAAAATACCGAAATAAACCAGTTAAACAAACCACCTATACTGCATACAAGAAAAAAGTTTCTGTATTGCTTAAAAATATTTTTTTGAGGAGAATCGGGGAAGGTTAATTTTCTATTTAAAAAGAAATTCCATGTTAACGCTATTATAAAGCCAATGGCACGGGCAATGATAAATTTTATATGTAAAACTTCATAAGTAATAAAGACAGTTGTTAAATCAACTATCATACCTGATGCGCCAATTATTGAAAAAAATAAAAATTGATACATCGATGGATATTTATAATGGAATAGCCGTTTTAAATGCAGTAAATACAAAACCTGCTCGCGGGTTGATAGCTTACTTTTACCATATAAACGTTCCTTAAACGTTATTGGAATTTCTACAACCGTTTTTGGTTTGCACTTAACTATCATCTCCAGTCCAATTTTAAAACCAAGAGGGTTAAGGATTGGAAGTATCTCTGGTGTTAATAGCCTGGCATCAAACGCAAAGAAACCTGCCATTGGATCTTTAACCTTTGTAAAAGGCATGGCTAACATCTTTGAAATCCATGCATTGAGTTTACGATATATATTAAAATGTTCTGCTGAACCGCCTTCTACAAATCTGCTTCCTACAACAAATTCAGCTTTGCCGCTGATAATAGGTTGAACGATATCAGGTATTTTTTCAGGAGGATGGCTTAAATCGGCATCCATAACCAGATATATATTTCCTTTAGCTAATTTAAATCCTTCTATAACTGCTGAAGATAAACCGCGTTCATGAACTCTTACTTTAATGGCAACTGGATATTTTTGTTTGTTCAATTGTTTAACTTTTTCTACAATGCCATCATTTGAATTATCATCAACAATTATTATCTCATAGTTAAGATTTGCTGATCTCATTGCTTTATCAATAGATTCTACAAGAACAGAGATATTATCTGCTTCTTTATACGTAGGTACTATGATTGAAATGCAATTATCCATATACAATTCCTTTCAATAAATAATGCATAGCATAATATTGCTATTATACCTTACAAAGAATATGACAAACTTGATAATATATTGCACCATGGAGAGTATAAATTAATGCACTGTGTTTTTTACAATACAATTTTATTGGATACATAAAAAAAATTATGTTGACGGTACATTTAAAAATTTAACATCATTTTGGCATAATATGTAATCATGTCAATGGAGAAATGCATTGTTTCTAAACAATACCGTTAAAATTTTTTATAAATTATTTAACAAAAACTCCTTCATGGTATTTGTATGTATCTGCTTCAGTACAATAATCTTACGGTTACCGTCGGTCATTATTGATTTTATTCATGTTGATGTTTTAACATCATATTTACTGGCAAAGCGTGATTTATTGGGACTATCATACAGCATGAATAAGGGATGGTTGTATCATCAGCTTATGAAATTTTCTATTAACTATATTGGTGATACACCATCATCGTTTCATTTTATTGGATTGCTTTTTATTTTAACGACAATGTATGGCATTTATATTTTAGCAAAAAAAATGTATGATTCTAAAACGGGGTTATTTGCAGCATTCTTATATGGCACAGTTATATCCTGCTATCATACTGAGTACCTTGCATTTAATGGAGAAATATTTTATAATTTGTTTAACGTTTTTGCACTGTATTGTTACTATGTATGTGTATTTGAAAAAAAAAGAATATATATTGTATTACTTGTAATCAATATCGTTGCATCGTATTTGATTAAATTCCAGGGAATCTTTATCCTGCCTATCATTTTAACACATTTTATATTTATATATCCATTATCATTAAATACCAATGATTACAGGCGTTTTTACAAAAATCTTTTCATTGCCATTGCTAGTGCATTGGTTACCGTTGCAACCTTTTTAATTGCTGGATATGTATATTTTGGTTTTGATTTTATTGATTATATCTACAAAGCAATAATGGGCAAGTATACCTATGTTGCTAATAGAGGTTTTAATATTTTCTCAATTTTGATTAAGCTGTTGTGGAGAGTATATCAATTTTCAATTTTTCATGCTTTTTTCTGGTTTCCCGGCATTATCCTAATAGCTAAATTTATATATGATTTTAAAAATAAAAAAATAGATTACAAAACATTATTTATACTATATGTTTCAGTATGCTTTTTTATCCTTGTTTTTTCTGGTTTAGGTCGTTTATCAGTTCATTATTTTATCCCTATAATGCCATCTATTGCAATCCTTTCTTCAAAGCAAATACTTTATGTGTTTTCTGAAAGAGGGAAACGCATGGTATTTATGCAACTGATGTTTACCATTGTATTTTTCTTTGCATGGCATTACAAAGATCTCTATATTTATACATGCAATCCCAATTTAAAGCATAATGAAAGTAGGTTAACCGAGATATTCAGAATTGCTATTATTGGTTCGTACGGTGAATATTTGTTGCCGCATAAAAGTTTATTGCGTGCTATTGAATATATTAATAAAAATCATCCTGGCAGCACAATGTTAATCTGGCCAATGGGTACTGAAATTGATTATTTTACTACGGGCGAATCCGTTATCCCTTCATACTGGTTGAATGAAAGGGCTCTGTATGCAGTGGTTCAAAGAGAGAAGGGGAATGAACACTATATACATGAATATGAAAATTATATTATACAATTAATTATCCAATATAAACCTGATCTTTTTGTAGATGTGGGTTCTACTGATATGATAAAGAAGGTAATGGTATATAGAAAAAAAGGTGATCCTTTATTTTACTTTAATATTCATGCAACGCCAATAATTCATTTTGGACATTTTGCCAGTTTAGATGATTTTCCAGCAATCATACGCTATCTTAATGAACATTATACATTTAACGGTTATTTTGGGAAAAGCAGGATATGGATAAAAAAATAGTAAATAGAAACAATGTATATTTTTATACTTTTTTGTTTTTACTGGTATTTGTTCTCCGTATTCCAGCATTGTATCATACAATAGTTGATATTGATGAAGCTGCTTTTGCAGAATTTGCCAATAAATGGATTAATGGTGGAATTCCCTATGTACACATGTATGATAATAAACCATTGTTAGTTTATTTTTTTTATTACATAGTTTTCTATTTTTTTGGAATCAACAATCTTTTTGCTGTCCATGCTGTTACCATTATACTTGTCTATTGCTGTGCAATCATTATCTATAAGTTTATACAAAACATTAGAGGAATAGATGAGGCTAAAGCAGCCAGCTTGTTTTTTATTTTTTTAATGCATATATATGAACCAAAGTATATCGCAACCAATACTGAGACACTGTTTACATTACCAATACTTATTTCATTTATAAGTTACTATCTTTTTATTATCAATAAGTGGAAGACAAACATAGCTTTAGTTACATCTGGTATTTTTGCCGGAATATCTTTTTTTATTAATTATAAAGCTGGGGTTATTTTAATTGTTTATGGTATTTTTGCAATTTTTAGTATAACAAAAGCAACCAATAAAAAAAGAGAGTTTGTTAAACAGCTAAAAGATATGATTGTTATTGCTACTGGATTTTTAATGGTAGTGGCTGGGGCAACAAGCTATTTGTATTGTAACAATGCATTGGATGATTTTATTACATTGGGTTTTTTATATAATTTTAAATATATACAGAGCGGAATGACAACTGTACCCATAGTAAAAGCAATAGCACGGTTTATTATTTTTATAGTATGCAGTTTACCTCTATGGCTCATAGCAGGCAGGCATGCAATTCATTTATTGAAAGAAAAGCAATATACGCCAATCACTCTTATAAGTATACTATGGCTGTTGGCTGGATGTTTTTCGGTACTTTTGGGATGGAGGGCGTATGGGCATTACTTTATTCAATTGGTTCCACCACTTGCAATATTAGGAGGTTTATTAATTAAGGATATAACACTATCGTTGTTAAAAAAAATATATATATATTTTATTATTATGATGATACTATTTACAGCATCAAGGATAAATATTCCATTAACATACCATTATCTGGGCGATAGTAATTCATTATCAGATTATGCGTATAAAAATGTTGCACATGCAGTAACTGAAATTACCGCTCCTGATGATACCATATTTGTATGGGGTTCCGGTGCTGTTGCGTATATCTATGCCAATAGACGATGCGCATCAAAAATCATTATTGCAGACTATATTTCGGGGCGACAGTTTGGAGTATCAAATGAAGATATGCAGGCAAATGTAAATGCGTATATTCAACTTCTGAGAAAGCAGTTTATTGCTGAAGTTATGAAAAATCCTCCTGCTGTCGTTATTGATACTTCACCTTCGGGTTATTACGGCTATGATAAATTCCCGCTAAAAAATTTTCATGCACTCTACGACTTCATTAACAATAACTATCGCTTTGCTAAAAGAATTGATATGATGGATATTTATGTGCTTAAAAATATAACCATGCGTCACTCTACTATCATCCCTGTCAGGAGTAATGGCTCAAAAGCTTTTGGGAAAAATCAAGAATGTGTTGCGCCCAAATAATTTATATGCGCCGAATAATTATTATTAAAAAATATTTGACGCCTGACATTACAGAATAAAATATATCATTAATAGTTACAATATCGCTTATAAATGTATCAATGTGCTATATTTATAGTCATATATAATCATTAACGTTTACGTTTTGTTTATACACTATGAGGAGTATTTTTTATAATATTTATCAAGCACATATAAAGCCTTAATTTTAAATAAAATTACATATATTAGGAGAGTTAACCTTGGAAATTAAAGAGTTTAAACTTGATAATGCTCGAATACGTCTTGATATTGAAGTTCCAGGTGATCGTATTGATGCAGAATATGCAAGAGTACTAAAAGAGTTGCAAAAAAAAGCTGAAATTAAAGGATTCAGAGTTGGTAAAGCGCCTATTGATCTGGTAGAAAAAAAATATTCTGATTACGTTTTAGGAGAAACTTCGGAAAATATTGTTCGTTCAGCTTATGTTGAAACAATTGAGCAGAAGGGCTATACGCCAGTAAGCCAGCCAGTTTTTGATTTTGAAAAGGTTGAAAAAGGAAAGCCCTTTTCCTTCAAAATTGAATTTGATATTCCTCCTACTATTGAATTAGGTCAATATAAAGGAAGCCATGTTGAACAGAAGGTAGTAAAAGTAACCGATGAAGACGTTGAAGCCGAGATTGAAACGATGCGTGAAAAGATGGCAACCATTACCAAAAAAGAAGGTGATACTATCAAAGTGCAAAAGGGCGATCAAGTCACTTTGAAAATGAAACGTATTGATGATAAGTCAAAAGAAGAAATTGATGCTGCTGCATTTACCTCGCATAATTTAATAGTTGGGAAAAGCAAGGAATCATGGGCTATTGATGATGATATAATAGGGATGGAAAAAGATGAAGAAAAAGAGATAAAAGTTAAATACCCTAAAGATTATGAGGTGGAAGACTTAAAAGGTCAAAAAGTAACTTACCTGGTAAAAGTTGAGGAAATTTTTGAATTTAAATTACCTGAACTCAATGATGATTTTGCTAAAAGCGTTGGTGAATATAATTCGGTTGATGATTTAAAAAACCGTATTCGTGAAAATCTTGAGACGTATGTAAAGTCACAAACATTAAATGAAACGAAGAATAAAATATTAGAGATGATAGTTGAAAACAGCAAATTTGATATTCCTCAATCTCTTATACAGAAAGAAATGTATGCAATTTTTAGACGCTTGCAGTCACGATTTGGAAATGTTGGCAATGATATAAATGAGTTTGCTTCTATATTTGGAATTAATCCGGAAGAGCTATCCAAATCGATTATGGATGAAGCTGATAAAAACATTAAAAATGCGATGGCATTGAGCAAAATAGCAGAATTGGAGAACTTAAAAGTGTCTGAGGAACAATTTCAAAAATTTGTAAAATCTGTTGCTGAGCGTAATACTGTTTCTGAAGAAGAGGTTGTCAAAACAGTAGAAGAAAAAGGTAATAAAGAAGAGATTGAAGGTGATTTGATTCTTGATTCCGCATATGATTTTATATATGAGCATGCAGATATCAAGATGTCAAAACCTATTACATTTCAAGAATATGTAAATGGAAAAAAATAAGCAGTTGCTGAACAATAATAATTTATTGAATAGCAATAAAGAAATGCTAAACTATACTTATAACATATCCAAAAAAATGATAATAATGAGGTAACCCTATGAGCTATCTTGTACCAATTGTAGTAGAACAAACAGCACGGGGTGAGCGTGCATATGATATATATTCGCGATTATTGAAGGATCGAATTATTTTTATTGGCGATGCAATCGATGATCATATAGCAAGTCTGGTTATTGCACAGATGTTATTTCTGGAAGCTGAGGACCCTGATAAGGATATCTATCTATACTTAAATTCGCCAGGTGGAATTGTTACATCTGGATTGGCTATCTACGATACAATGCAATATGTAAAACCTGATGTTGCAACGATTTGTTTAGGTCAGGCTGCTTCAATGGCATCGTTACTTTTAGCAGCAGGTGCTCAAGGAAAGCGTTCGGCATTGCCTAATTCGCGTATAATGATTCATCAACCTATGGGTGGGTTTCAGGGACAGGCATCTGATATTGCTATACATGCGAAAGAAATTTTGAAGATTAAGGAAAAGTTAAATGAAATTTATACTATTCATACAAAACAGCCTTTAGAAAAAATTGAAAAAGATGTTGATAGGGACTATTTTATGGATGCACAGGAAGCTGTTGAGTATGGATTAATTGATAAAGTTATACGAAAAGATAGTAGATAAGTATTGTATATAGTATATTGAACATGAGGATTTATGGCTAATAAGAAAAAAGATAATACAAAACCAGAAGTTATTCATTATTGTTCGTTTTGTGGTAAAAGTCAGGATTTAGTGAGAAAGTTAGTTGCAGGGCCAAATGTCTATATCTGTGACGAGTGTATAGAGCTTTGCAATGAAATTTTGGAGGAAGATTGGGCTCTTGATGGGGGGGATCTTTTAACAAACAATCTGCCCAAGCCGCATGAAATTAAAGCAATCCTTGATGAATATGTTATAGGTCAGGAATATGCCAAGAAAGTTCTCTCTGTGGCGGTGTATAATCATTATAAAAGGATTACCAGCAACTTTAACCTGCGTAAAGGTGATGTTGAATTAGATAAAAGCAATATCCTCTTAATTGGCCCAACAGGAAGTGGAAAAACATTGCTTGCTCAGACATTAGCAAAAATTTTAAAAGTTCCCTTTGCCATTGCTGATGCAACATCATTAACCGAAGCAGGATATGTGGGTGAGGATGTTGAAAATATATTATTACGCTTAATTCAAAATGCTGATGGTGATATAAAGCGGGCAGAGATTGGTATAATTTATATTGATGAAATTGATAAAATTTCACGAAAGTCCGAAAATCCATCCATTACAAGGGATGTTTCCGGCGAAGGCGTTCAACAAGCACTGTTAAAAATTGTTGAAGGAACTATCGCCAATGTTCCTCCTCAAGGTGGCAGAAAGCACCCCCATCAGGAGTTTATATCAATTGATACTAAGAATATTTTATTTATATGTGGCGGTGCATTTGTTGGTTTGGAAAAAATTATCCATGCGCGGATTGGCAATAAAACGATGGGATTTGGTGCTGAAGTGAAATCAGTCAAGGACATTGGCAAGGATAATATACTTGAAAAGATGATACCCGATGATCTCATTAAATATGGGCTTATTCCTGAATTTGTTGGTAGATTACATGTTAATGCAGTGTTACAAGAACTTGATAAACATACTTTACGGGATATTTTAACAAAACCTCGAAATGCTCTTACAAAACAGTATCAAAAAATATTTGGATTTGAAAATGTTGAGCTTGAATTTACCAGTGAGGCAATTGAAGCAATTGCTCAAATAGCAATTGAACGTGAAACTGGTGCAAGGGGATTGAGATCAGTACTAGAAGAAATCATGTTAGATCTTATGTATGAGATTCCATCGAAAAAAACTATCGCCAAAGTAGTTATTAATGATGATGTTGTTTTGCATCGTAAACCTCCTGATATTATTCAACGAACTACAGAAAAAAGTGCTTAGTTATGTTTTCAAAAGAGAATTTTTTTAGTATTTTATTAATTGAATGCTTATTATCCTTATAGGGAGAAACTATGAAAAAAGATATAGATTTCTTTAAAAGATATCCTTTATTACCGCTGAGGGATATGGTTATATTTCCGCATATGGTTATTCCGTTATTTGTTGGCAGGGATATTTCAATAAAAGCTCTGGATAAAGCAATGAAGGGCGACAGATTGCTTGTTCTTGTTGCCCAGGTAGATTCCCAGATTGCCAATCCAAAAAAAGAAGATGTGCATGATGTTGGGACTTTGTCTGAAATTTTACAACTTTTAAAACTGCCTGATGGTACGGTTAAAGTGTTAGTTGAAGGAATTGACAGAGTTTATGTTTCACAGTTTGAAACAGATGATGATGGTATTACCGTTTCAATTAAAAACATTGAGCGACCATATGAAGCAGATTCAAAAGTAGAAGCATTAAAACGAAATCTTATTGATACATTTGAAAAGTATATAAAGCTTAATAAAAAAGTACCACAAGAAGCTTTAACTACAGTGATGCAAATTGAAGATATTTCTCATTTAGCTGATGTGATTGCCTCGTACATTTCAATGCGAGTAGAATTTAAACAGGCAATTTTAGAATTAGGTAACGCAATTGAAAGAATAGAAAAACTCATTGAGCTTATAAATGGCGAAATTGAGATAATGTATATTGAAAAGAAGATACAGGGTAAAGTTCGCAAACAGATGGAAAAAACTCAGAAAGAGTACTATCTCAATGAGCAAATGAAAGTTATAAAAAAAGAATTAGGGCAGGGTGAAGATTTAGCTGATGAAGTTGAAGAATTACATAAATCTATTGAAGAAGCAAAGATGTCTAAAGAGGCAAAAGACAAAGCACTGAAAGAATTAAAACGTTTAGAGAAGATGCCTCCTTTGTCAGCAGAGTCAGCGGTTGTCCGAACATATATTGAATGGTTACGTGATGTGCCTTGGTTCAAAAAAACCCGTGATAATAGAGATATAGATCATGCAATGCATGTCCTCAATGAAGATCATTATGGGCTGGAAGAGGTTAAAGAAAGGATTATAGAATATATTGCTGTACGTCATTTATCAAATAAATTGAAAGGACCCATACTATGTTTTGTTGGGCCACCGGGAGTTGGGAAAACATCGCTGGGAAGGTCAGTAGCACGAGCTTTAGGAAGAAGGTTTGTGCGTATGTCATTGGGTGGAGTTCGGGATGAAGCAGAAATTCGTGGTCATCGACGCACCTATGTTGGAGCATTACCAGGCAGAATAATTCAACAGATGAAAAAAGCAGGTGTGGTAAATCCCGTATTTTTGCTTGATGAGGTTGATAAGATGTCAATGGATTTCAGGGGTGATCCTTCATCAGCGTTATTGGAAGTTTTAGATCCCGAACAAAACAATACGTTTGTTGATCATTATCTGGAAGTTCCGTACGATTTATCTGATGTTCTGTTTATTACTACAGCCAATGTACAGCATAAAATACCTGCTCCACTTCAGGACAGGATGGAAATCATTGAAATAAACAGCTATACTGAGCCTGAAAAGTTAAATATAGCATTACAATTTTTATTGCCAAAGCAAATTAAAGAAAATGGATTAAATGAATCACATATACAATACGGTAATGATGCAATGCTCTATACCATACGACATTATACACGTGAAGCGGGTGTACGAAATCTTGAGCGTGTTATAGCAAAAGTTTGCCGAAAAGTTGCTCGTGAAGTAGTAAAAAACGGTCCTTTGCATATCAGGAAAATTACTGTTGATATTCTTCATGAATATTTAGGCCCAATTAAGTTTAAATATGGAGAAAAGGAACAAAAGAGTGAAATAGGACTTGCCAATGGGTTGGCATGGACAGAGGTTGGAGGTGATGTTTTACAGGTTGAAGCATCTTTAATTAAAGGCAAAGGTCAGCTTATCTTAACCGGTCAGCTTGGTGAAGTTATGCAGGAATCAGCGCATGCTGCATTTACCTATGTACGGGCAAACTCACAGTATTTCAATATACCCGAAGATGTATTACGAAAACATGATATCCATCTACATGTACCAGAAGGCGCTATCCCCAAAGATGGACCTTCAGCAGGCATAACAATGGGTGTTGTTATTGCTTCGTTACTCAGTCAGATTGCGGTGAGATGTGATGTTGCAATGACTGGTGAGATTACACTGCGTGGAAAAGTATTGCCCATAGGTGGTTTAAAGGAAAAAGTTTTAGCAGCACATAGAGCTCAGATAAAACACTTAATTATACCAATGGATAATGAAAAAGATCTTGAAAAAATTCCAGAATATGTTCGCAAGCAGCTTATCTTTCATCCTGTTACCAGTATGGAAGAGGTACTCTTCCTTTCATTAGAAGAGCCTGATAAATTTTTTAAGGATAGACAGAAAACAGAAAAACTTACTGAACAATGGAAAGATACTGTAAGGGAAAGTGTAATTTCAGATGTTACTAATGAATTATTGACAAAACATAATTATACATAGCTTATACATTTTATTCTTTCATAAAATGAATCAATATTTTATTGGATAGTGAATTAAATGTTTCTTTTTTTGAATTTGCATAGATATTGATTATGCTTAATCCGTTATTAGCGAAAAAACTTTCAATTTCTTCCTTATAGAAAGCACGCATGATATGTTTATCTTTTATAACCTCTCTTTTTGAATTTTCAGATATAGTGTAGATATAATTAACCTCGGTGATTGTTTTATTGTCATCAGGGATAAGTGTAAAACCACGTTGCCGTTCAATTGTCATGTTTTTATATTTAACTTTTGATACTGTTGTCAATGGTTTTTCTTTTATCTTTCTTACAGGTATTGCATTCCATATTTCAAAGAGTCCAAATCCACCTGATTTCATTGCACGCCATGTATTCCATAATGCTTTATCAACATCATCATTGTCAATCATATAGTCAAAAGAACCAAACAAAGAAATAATGACATCAAATTCCTCATAAAAGTCAAAGTTGGTGATATCGCATAGTAAAAAGTTTGCAGCATTGGGAAATCGTAATTGTGCGTGGGTTAACATATTTTTACTATAATCCAATCCTGTACAGATAAAACCTTTTTTAGATAATTCATTAAGGTGTTCACCTGTACCACAACCAAGATCAAGGAGTAAAAGATTTTTTTTTGTGTTCGATAGTTCCAGAATAAGATTTACATCATCGTTAATATTTCTATTCCCTTTTTCAATTACAAAATAATATTCAGCTAAATCATGATATAATTTCATAGTTTTATGATTGTAATTTGATTAATCATTAAAAAAACATATTGGGGAATTTTTTATTCAAAACTTCCATTATAGCATTTTCAATGTCGTAGGTGTTGTGAAGCTGCAAAAGATAATCAGTCATTTCAATGCATTCCTTAACGCTTACTGAACGTATGATACGTTTTATTTGATACATAAAAGCAGAACTCATCGACAACTGTCGATATCCCAATCCAATAAGGAGCATGGTATATTTTGGTTCACCTGCCATTTCGCCACATATAGATAGCGGTATATTATTTTGATTAGAAACATCTGCTATCTGCTTAAGCAAACGGAGAACAGCAAGATTTAAAGGATTGTAAAGATAAGCAATTTTTTCGCTGATTCGGTCTACAGCCAATGTATACTGAACCAGATCATTGGTACCAACAGAGAAGAAATCACAATATTTACAAAATATATCGATATTAATAGCTGCCGAGGGAACCTCTATCATTATTCCCACCGGCAAATTTTTATCAAATGGGATGCCGGCTTTATCAAGATTTTCCATCTCTTCATGTAAAATTGATTTTGCTTTTAAAAACTCTTCCACAGATGAAATCATTGGGAACATCAATTTGACATTCCCCAGAGCAGAAACCCTGAGTATGGCACGCAATTGCGGTCTAAACAAAAATTCATTTTCAAGACTAAAACGAATGGCACGGCAACCTAAGAAGGGA
Source organism: Spirochaetota bacterium (assembly GCA_029548025.1). The sequence goes on along the minus strand of JAKPOE010000436.1, from coordinate 2,433 downwards.
TTCCGTTCTTTATATTGTTTGGTAAATGCATATATTTTATCCCCACCAATATCAAGGGTACGTATGGTAACAGGATGTGGGGTAAAAAATTCAACTACTCGCTTGTATTCTTCAAACTGCCTTTCTTCATCAGGCAACGATTTATCTAAAAATAAAAATTCTGATCGGAATAAACCAATACCCTGTGCGCCATGGTCGCGGATTATGTTCATTTCTTCTGGTATTTCAATATTGCCATAAATGTATACTGTCTCATTATCTAAGGTATGTGAAGGAAGTTCTATGATTGTAGCTAATTCATTTTCCAGTTGTTTAAGATCATCACGGTATTTTTCATATTCACTGATTTCATCTTTTGATGGATTAACAATTATTTTCCCATGGATTGCATCCAATATTATCATATCACCATGATTAATGAGTGAAGTAGCAACCTGTGCACCAACAATTGCAGGTATTTCCAATGCACGCGCCATGATTGCAGTATGGGATGTTCTACCTCCCCGGTCAGTTACAAAGCCTAACACATACTTTTTATTCATCATTGCAGTATCGGACGGTGTTAAATCAGTTGCTATAATGATTACCTCCTCTTTTAAATCGGCTAATGATTCATCATGTGTTTTTTGTAAATTATTTATCAAGCGCTTATTGATATCAGCAATATCAATGATGCGTTCACGTAGATACTCATCTTCTATGGATTTTAAATTTTGAATTAATTGTAATGAAAAATCATTTAAAACCCATTCGGCATTTCGTTTTTCTTTGCTGATTGTTTCACGAACTTTTTGATCCATATAGGGATCTTCAAGAACCATAAGATGGCTTTGAAAAATATCAGCCATATCACTGGAAAGGCTTGTTGCAATTTGTGATTGGATTGCTTTTATTTCTTCTTTTGTTTTTTTAACTGATTCATCATATCGTTTAATTTCTTTTTCTACCTGTTCGGCAGGTATTGTATATTTTGGAATAATGATATTATCCCCTCTATATATATAGGCTTTACCTATAACAATACCCGGCGAGGCAATAACCCCTTCAATTGATTTTGACATAATAACTAATACCTGTAATTACTATAAAAAGATTAATGTAAAAAAACTATCGCCCATAATAATTCTCAGCACCATTAAAACACTAAATAAGGGTATACTGCTATATTCTATATTAATGTAAATCAAATTTTACACTGTTTCAGAAAAAGAATTAAATAAGTAATGTAAAAAAGTTGTCAAGATAATTAATAAATTTTATATTTATTATAACGTGATAGTTAAAATTAAAATTTTTTGTATCAGTATGGAAAATCCAATGGTTACAATTGATATTTTACAGTTTTTTTAATTATTATCAATTAAAGAAGCTGTTTCCATGAATATAAATGTATACATGGGTTATTATGAGTTATAAAAAAATGAATTTACAAATCATATCCATTGTTTTTATAATAGCCACATTAGCCATAGCTTTTATATCAATATTTTATGCTATTTCTACTGGTGAAAGGGGATTATCATTGCAGCAGCTTCGGGAATTAATGGTTAAAAAACAGATTGAGGCTCGTGGAGTCACTGATCAACGAGTACTACAGGCTATGCTAAAGGTAGAGCGCCATAAATTTGTTCCGGAACTAAGTCTGTCTTCTGCTTATGAAGATCATCCATTACCTATTGGTTATGGGCAGACAATATCCCAGCCATATATTGTTGCCCTTATGACTGAATTATGCGAACTGGATGGAACGGAGAAGGTTCTGGAAATTGGCACAGGTTCAGGGTATCAGGCAGCAATATTATCATTGCTTGCAAAAGAGGTATATACTATTGAAATTATTGAACCACTGGGTAAACAGGCTGCGTTACGATTAAAGTCATTGGGTTATAACAATGTGACAGTAAAAATTGGTGATGGCTATAAAGGCTGGCCAGAGCATTCACCATTTGATGTAATAATACTTACTGCAGCACCACCAACAATACCTGATGCATTGTTAAATCAGCTCAGCGAAGATGGCGGTATCCTTGTAGCGCCAGTAGGTGATTACAACCAGGAATTAATTAAAATGGTGCGGCATGGCAATACCTATTCGCAAAAAGTAATTACCTATGTACGTTTTGTACCTATGGTTCCAGGAAAAGAATAATATTTAAGGATAAAATGCAGGAACCATTAATCCTTCTGTTTCATCAAATCCCATCATTATATTTGCATTTTGTACGGCATTGCCCGATTGTCCTTTTACCAGATTATCGATAACCGATGTTATGAATAGTTTTCCTGTCCTTCTATCGATAGCAGGTCGTATGAGGCACAGGTTGGTTCCGCGCACGTCGGTAGTATGGCAGGAACGCTGTGTGATATGAATAAATGGTTTGCCTTTATAATAGCGGGCATATACATCATACAGCTTTTCATTATCCATGGTAA
>JAKPOE010000123.1 GCA_029548025.1 Spirochaetota bacterium | reverse complement strand
TGAGACATTAGCGGCAACTGCATTAGCATCGGGAGCATCAGCATTTTTATCCAAATCTATAGCGGTATCACATCTGGTTGCTGCTATTTTCCACGTTATGGTTCACAACAATTTTTATGCACCACAATTACCTGATGATGTGCTGGAAGGTATAATCATAAATAGTAAAACCTCAAAACGCCTTTGCGCATTGTCAAAACGGGAAAAGGAAATACTGGAGCTTATTGCCAGGGAATATTCAACCAGGGAAATAGCCGAGAAGCTTGGAATCAGTGAAAAAACTGTTCGCAATCACAAATCCAATATCATGGCAAAGCTTGGCATTACCAACCATGTCGGGTTGATTAAATATGCCTATTATATGGCAATGATATGATCATTGAATGACAAGCTCAGCCATTGCAACTGGATAGGTATCAACAATGCAGTAGGCATTCACCTTCCCTTTTACTTCGCCCTTATCAAATTCTATGGCTACTTCTGTTACATGATTATTGATTGCGGTTACTGTCGTTCGCTTTGTATAGTATAATGGTAATGGCTTGCCTGTTGTACTGTTCTGCAACATGATGCTGTAAACATGATTATCTTTCAAAAGCATCGAATTTTTAAATGTAGCTTTCACAAAAGTTTTTCCTGCTTCAAATGAAATAGCTCCAACACCGTGCGGCATACAGGTTATACCGCTCGTATGCAGGTTCATGTCCAATCCGCCAAATACTGCCATGTGGCCGGTGTCAAATTCGGTCATACCCATGAGTTTTAAAAATCTGCCATAAAATTGAATCTCATCACCCAATGCAATGGCAAAAAGTTCAGGTGCTCTGGCGATAGCTCCGGTAATGGGATCTACTTTTGTGGAAAGCCTGTATTGTCCAAATGGCATATCCCATGAGCCTATGAAATTGATTTTAAAGCCATCATAGTTGTACAGTGTTAAGAGACCATTATCGTATAAAAGATACAGCGGATATCGTGCTTCAAGTGCTGGATCAACGACGGTTTTACCATCCTTAAGCTTTCCACCAATTACCCAGACAATCATGGCATTGTTACTATTGCAAACAATCCCGCCTATATAGTGCAATGAATCAAAACCAATCTGATTCCATGAAGGAAGCATGGTTGGGTTAGGTGCTGAAAGCCGTTTCAATTCAAATACCGTTTGTTTATTGCCTGCTTTAAGTGGTATTGCATACGGCATTGTACCAGTGTGAGGAGCTATGGCAAAAGAATAGGTTACATCAAAATTTCCACCTCGGGAACCACCAAAGAATTTAAGGCCAAACCTGCGCATATTGCTTAAATAGTTTCCTTTTATGTGCACTGTTATGGTGCTGGATTTTTTGCTGCTCCACACCTCCTGGGGCACAAGGACAAAAAACTGCTTGTTGGCAGAAACAAAAACCTTAAATAAAGGATTTCCCATAACGTTTATATCCAGCGTATCACGGTCAATGGCTGATTTTATTGTGTTGCCATTGCGCCGAACAAACAGTGTAAATGCTAACGGTTGATTGGCATCAATCATTGCTGGCGGCTGTTTAAAAAGTTTTCCAAAATTATTTGTGTACACGAGATATGCACCTTCATCAGGAAGCATTTCCCTTCGCATTACCATACACCGCTTATCCCTGCTTGTATTATGTAATGGATAATCATAGGGAATAAAGAAGACACTCCCATTTTCACCACCAATGTAGATGCCTTCTTTGCCTAAAGCAGGGGAACTGTTTAAGTCATTCCTGTCTTCATCAATGCATAGATATGACCAGCGCAATGTGCCATCTGGATGTAAACAATACAACCTGCCATCACCGGAACCAACATATATAAAATCATTGCCGTCAATTGCGGGCGATGAACGGATTGGTTCAAGCGTATCGTAAGCCCACACAATAGAACCATTATCAGGATTGAGGGCATAGATAGTGCCATCTGCTGATGGCTGTAGTATCAAACCATTTGAAAGCTGAGCAGGGCTTGCATATATGTGATCCCTCAGTCCGGTTTTCCATAGCTGTTTCCCACTATCCTGCGCAAATGCTCGCACATAGCCATCATAACCACCAACTATCACCAGACCATTTTCAGCACTGCTGGTTAAAAGCGGTGAAGCAGCATTGGAACCCCAGCCACCGTTGGTCCATTCCAATTCTTTTGTCCTGTAGTTATAGCAATAGATATTCTTCAGTGCCATAAACTGTGTGCCAAAGAAAAGCCTTTCTGTTTTTATGTTCACAGCAGGGAGCGACCATATCATCTCATTGGCTATGTACTGTGTTTTTCTTTGTCCTGTTGCTCTGTCAAGTTCGTATACTAGGTAGTTGTCGTTGGGAGCAATAATGCTGCCGTTGGGAAGCATGCCAATGTTTCCTTCAAACCAGTTAACATTATAGGTTTTGATCTTAAATTGTTGCTGAACTTCCTGCACCGCATGTGCCTTTGATTTCCAGACAATCCTGCCTGTTTCACGGTTGATACAATAAACATAACTATCGCCCGAACCAACATACACAAAACCCCTGTTGTCCAGAAGAGCGGATGAGTCAATGATCTCATTGGTTTTACATTTCCACTTCAATGAACCATTTTGCGTAATTGCATAAAAATAATGGTCAGCCGAACCTATATACACCGTGCCATCTTCATCAACAACAGGCGAGCTGAAAATACCTTTGCCTGTTTTAAATTCCCATGGCTGCACCATGGATGCCTTTGATTGCACAGTGGTTCTGCCGTTTTGCAGTCCGTTAGCCCTGAATTTTGGACAGGGGCTTCTGGTATCAAGCGGCAATGTCGAGAGTGAGCTTTCCTTTTCTTTGGGCGATAGTTTATCGGGATAGGCATTATATGTTCCCAATGGATGCGTTGCCACTATGTAGTATGCCGCTATCAATATCAGAAAAAGATAAAAAAGATGCCATTTTTTGAAATGGTATGCAAACCTCATAGAAATACCTCCCCAGCAACAGTATGGATAACAAAACCACAGTAGTATATTGTTTACTCCTAAAATACAACAATATTTTGGCTCAATGAACAGGCAAAGAGGGCGTTACAGTACCAATAAGGAATGCCTCAAAAACAGTTTGAAAACCGCATGAGCATGATTTCCTATGGATGGTTAACGCTACAATTGTTGAGGTTATTCAATTGAATTAAAAAGATATTCACAGGGCAATTAATACAAAAAATCATTGAAAAAATAACCCTGTGAAATACAAAAGCAAAAATTATTATCTTTACCAATGTTTTTGCAAAAAATCTAAAAAATTTTTAAGGAGGATCAGTGTATGCGTTTTTTAAAATTTTTAGTTGCGATTGTTATGGTTGCTGGCGTAGCTGCACCGGTGTTTGCTGCGGATAGTATTGCTAAGCTAACGTTGGGTGATGATCAGTTTATAGAACTCCACTATCTGTTACAGGTGCAGGCATATTCATTGCAAAAAGAAGGCGCCACTGCCACAGGCGATGAGGATTACTGGTCAAAAGATACAAAGTTGCGACGCTCCCGTATCATTGTGAAAGGACAGGCTGCTCAGAATGTTGAGTTTTTTATGGAAACCGATGCGCCAAACCAGGAGGGTAATGAGTCAAAAAATTTATACACTCAGGATGCGTATATTGATTTTACTATTGCAAAGGAACTGAAGATAGCGTTTGGTCATATCCTTTTACCATTCATGCATCATGACCGTCAGTCAGCCGCAACGCTTTTGTGTGCCGATTATACCGCAGCCGTTGTCCCTGTCGGTAGCAATGTGTGGCGTGATACTGGTGTTGAATTGAGAGGGCTGCTTTTCAATGGATTGGTTGATTACCGAGTTGGAGCATGGGATGGACAGGATAGAAAATTAGATACAACGACAAACACAGTTGTTAATGAAGATGACATGCCACGAGTAACCGGACGTATTCAGATTAATCTTAAAGATGCTGAGGATGGTTTCTTTTATAGCGGCAACTATCTGGGTAAAAAAAGCATCATAAGCTTTGGCGCTGGATTGGATTATCAGCCCGATGCTTATGATGATGGCAGTGATGCAAAAAATTATTATGCATGGACAGTCGATGCCTATTTTGATCATCCTATTGGTACAAACAATGCGCTAACACTGCAGGCAGCGTATGTATATGTAAAAAATAGTCCTTTTTTTGATATAGACCCTGTTGCTGCCGGTACTCAAGGTGCTGACAAAGCAAAGATGTTTTTTGCAGAAGGTGGTTTCTTGATCAATAACACATGGCAGCCAGTTGCTCGTTTTTATTATAAAGATACCGAATCATTAGCAGGTGACAAAAACAAGGTGTCCGAGATTGCTGGTGGATTGAACTATTACTTAAAAGGGCATAGCGCCAACGTTAAGGTAGAATATGCTCAGGAATTGAAGGATGAGGCAGATGATTATAAAAACAAGAGGATAACTGTTCAGTGCCAGATTTTTATATGATGTATGCAATGCATTGATAAAAAAGGCTGTGCAGCGCGCAGCCTTTTTAGCATAAAAAGGTATACATGAAAAAATTAATTATTATTGTTTTTTTGTTACTTCTTATTCAATCACAGGAGTTTGCATCTTCGCGACGTGATACAGCGTTATTATATCACCATAATGAGGGTGAACATTGCATCGATTATATTGCCATGTATGATCTTCTGGCTACTATCAATACATTATATTTAAATGGCTACTATGGTTTAATGGAAAAGCATATAAATAATTTTATGAAGGACTTTCCACCAGTAAAAGAAGTTTTTTATTTTAAAGCAATAACATTGATTAATAAAAATAAATATGATGAGGGGTTAAAAGAACTTTTTATTGCACTGGCAATGGAACCAAAATTTTCGCGTGCGCAAAATGCTGCAGGATATATCCATGCATTGCGCAGTCAATGGGCTACAGCATTGCAGTTCTTTCGTGAGGCAAACAGTAACAATACCTATAACGCATTTATAGAATATAATATAGCAGGTGTCTATTATCAGTTACTTGATTTTTCAAACGCGCTAAACTGGAGCAAAAAGGTTGTAGAGCACAAACCAAATTTTGTTCAGGGGTATTATCTATGTGCCCTCAGTGCTATGCAATTAAATGATTTTGCATCAGCAATTGAATATTTTAATATTGTGATACAACTGAAGATGAAAAATGATTCTATGTATTATAATCGTGCATTAGCGCATTATTTTTTGGGAAATTATGAAAAGGCGCTGAATGACTGTACTACTGCACTAACGATAAATAAAAAAAATTATTTTGCAGCAATGCTTACAGGTATTATTAATGTTAACCAGAAAAATTATGAAAAAGCTCTCAAAGTATTTACTGATGTATTAAAAATTAAAAAGGATGATCTGTTTGCAAAGGTGTTTCAGGCGCTTTGTATACACACAATTAATAAAAATATTTCCAATCAGCTTTTTTTTGCTATATTTGGTTCCATCGACAATGGTGAACAGGTTGCAGCACAGCTTACACAGCTTTACCAATTAAAACCGGTGGAACCATTGCCGCAATTTTTTTTGTACTGATGGCAGTTACTATTATTTTTTTATCTGCTCGTAATAGATGCTTCTGAGTGTTTCAAAAAACTGGAGGTACTCTTTTTTTCGATAATCGGGATATGTCCATTCCCATGGATGATAGTGTTTAGCAACATACCGATATTCATTTTCTGCATATATTCCCCTGCCAATATATATTCTATGAAAATAATCTTTGCATGAAACCAAAAAAACATTGGACAGGGTGAGGTAACCGGGGTCTATGTTGATGGTTCGGTTGCCGTTTTTTAAGAATTTATTTTCAACTTTGTTGGTAAATAGTTTAATTTTAGCAATTTCTTCTCTTTTTATAAGCCTGTTAAAACCAATAAGTACCTTGTAAAGATTTTTCCCGATAGTACTATAGTAATCAGTATGAGAAAACGGAATGGGTTCAGATTGAAGATCAATAACCCCAAATTTTTTTTTTAATATATTGATGACATGAAATAACACCTCGTCATGGGAGGTTAACAGTCCAATAAAAAGTTTAGCTTTTGGTGGTATTGTTGGTTGTGCCATAGTTTTTATCTAATCGTAATAAAAATGTATGCATATCGTGTGGCATTGGTGCTTTTATTGCAATCATCTTTTGTAGGAATGGATGATAAAACTTGTATATGTGAGCGTGCAAAGCGCAGCGTTGAAATTCACGCAATAGAGCACCTTTGTTTTTGATATATTCAATAAATGTAGTATCGCTGTTACAGTAAAGGGTATCACCAATAATGGGGTGGCCAATATGCTCGCAATGGACGCGTATCTGATGAGTCCGCCCTGTTTTGGGTGTGGCTTCAATTAACGTGCATGTGTCATAGTGTTGAAGCACTTTGATGTGTGTTTGTGCCTGCCAGTGTGCGTCTGTATAGGCAGAGCGTTTTTTCCTGATTGATGAAGTGGGGGACAATCCTATGGGCATGGCAACTGTTATTTCAGAAAAAGAACAATTGCCGGTAACTATCGCATAATATTGTTTGGCGATAGTATGTGAATATTTTAAAAATGCTGATGCAATACTTCCACTTTTAGCAAGCACTGCAACTCCAGAGGTTTCCCGGTCTAAACGGTTGAGGGGCATGCATTGGATACCGATGTCGTTCCACAACAACATTGTGAGGGTATTGTGAAAGTATTTCCCTGCTGGATGTGTGGGAAGATTGCCCGGTTTATTAACAGCAATGATGTAATCATCTTCATAGAGTATTGTGTAATGGGGTATTATTGCAGGTTCCTGAACTGACGGGCGCTTATACTCAATTATGTAATGTTGATAAACAATATAGTGCGGGTTGGTTACCTGTTTTTCATTAACCACTATCTTCCCGGTTTTGATCTCATGTTGCCATTTTGTACGGCTAAGATAGGTGAACCGATGTGCTAAATATACATCAAGACGCATAGGAGCATAACCATCGGGTACTATGGATATGAGCTTTTGTTCATGGGGTGATAATGGTTGTTGAATCATAATTATTATAGTGAAAATATTCTCATGTTTTGTAAACTATTTTACTGTACTTTAAAATGTTCATAAAGTATTTAATAAAGTTGTGCGATAGTATTAGAGAAGATTTTGATGTTTCATGATGTTTGGAGTGCTCGTTTTAGTATTTCCGGCGGTGGTCCCCAGTAAAATTGGCAACATTGTATCCCGTCTTCTAAGAAAAACCTGAATGTATAGCCTCCACATCGATAGTTATCGGTATTATCTTCTTTTTCTAAGGCTTCAAGAAATTCATACAGATAGTTGTCAATACAGTAGGCTATAAGCTTTGCAAACGACATCTTGTAAACCTTCTTGAGATCAAGAATAAACTCATATTC